>JBCCFQ010000094.1:0-9087 GCA_039029655.1 Pseudomonadota bacterium
GTCGAGCAAATCCTGCATCCCCGGCCCGACCTCGCGAACAAAACGACGAACCGCGGAGTCAGACCAGCTCCCGTCGTACTGACCGGGACGCAGGTGATAGAGGATCAACTGCTCCACTCGAGCGCCCACGTCCGCGGGAAAACCGATGCGCCGCGCCGGACCGCGACGGTACATCCGAACGCCCTCCTCAGCGTGGCCGTGGAACGTCACGCGCCCGCGACCGACAAATCGCTGGGTAACCTGTGTGTAATCACCGAGAAGAGACTCTCTTCGATCGCGTTTTAACTCAAAGGCCTCCACCGGAATTGGCGTTTTTTTGCCCCCTACAATGAATCGCTCCAGCGTATCTCGCATTTCTCGTAAGGGTCTGTGATTAAATGCGTTGATGACTACGAAGTACCCAAGATTCGTATCCAGGTTGTACCCATAGTGGGCTAAGTAGCCATCACCGTCGCCGCCGTGACCATGAAACAATAGACCGTTTCGATACCATTGATAGTTGCCAAAACCATATCCGTATTCCAAGCCGGAGCGCGCTGCCAAAGTGGTGTGGGGTACTTCCATTCTTTCAACGGACTGCTTGCTCAATAGGCTATTGCCATTGTGTTCCCCGCGATTGAGCAACAGTCTTAAGAATGGCTCCATGTCATCCAAACGGATATTCATCGCACCAAAGGGTCGATAAATCATATTCCAATAAGGAATCACGGTCTTTCCATCTGCCTGGTAGCCTGTCGCGAGATGTTGCTCGACGTCCTTTGTTAGGAACAGGGTCGCACTTTTCATGCCCAGCGGAGAAAACACGAATTCCTGCATCAATTCCTCAAACGGTTTTTGCAGTTGTTGCTCGGCCGCCCATGCAGCAAGACCAGCACCGGTGTTGGTGTAAGAGGAATGCTTTCCCGGCTGCCAGCGCATGCGTCTAGACTTTGGATCTATGGCAAAAGCTTCTTGCAACGTCAGTGGTTTCTGGTCGGCATGGTCCCACTCGGGGCTCGTCATATCTGCAAGGCCTGCCGTGTGCTCCAGCAACATTTCCACGGTGATGGGTTGTGTTTTTTGCCATGGGTTTTGAAAGGGTAGTGGTCGATCACCGTTACTCAACACGTGATCCAGTGGCAGCAAATTCTTTTGGTTTAAAGCGAGAAACGTAAGACCGGTAAACGCTTTGGTGACCGAACCGATGCGAAATATGGTTTGCTTATTCGCAGGACGTTTCGAGGTGACATCGGCTGTGCCCCAAACTTTGGAAAATAGCATTCCGTGTTTGTCCACTAACAGAACACCCACGGCGGGTACCTTGTGCTCGGAGCGGCTGGATTCTATCTGCACCTCCAAGGCATCGAGAGCAGACTCATTGCCATGGGCAGTGGAAACGCAGTAAAGCAAACTAACTAACAACCAGGGTCGCATGTTACTCAGACACTGATCTATGCGGGTTAGTTCAATGGCTCGAACCCAGGCTGAAAAAGGCGGTTATTCTACGGGCAATTTGCTTGGCCTTATCCATGAGTTCTTCGTTGGCTTCTAGTGACTCGCTGCCGGCAGATTTGGCTTCCAAGGATCGTGTGGCCATGAGCCGACCCAGTTCTCCGGCGATTTCGGGGCGCGCTTTGAAAATGACTTCAATGGCGTCGCGGCCAACGGCCAAGGCAAACACTTGAGTCTTAGCAATGACGGTGGCTGTACGCTGAGCGCCCGTCAAGAGCGACATTTCGCCTATGGCTTGGCCTGGCTCGATGACGCCAATACGTTCCCTTCGTCCCTGAAAGTCCCGATGGGCCTCCAACAGTCCTTCCACTACCACATACAGTTGGTCACCTTCGTCGCCTTCCCGGACGATCTCATCGCCGGCATGGAACACACGTTCCTGAGCCACATCTGCCAAGTTGTCCAGTTCTTCCTCCGTCATGGCCTGAAGCCAGTCAATGCGAGACAGCAGTCGTCGTGCATTGATGCGGGTTTCCTTGCGGGGTCTGCGTCGACGGGTAATGAGAATGTCGGCCTGAGAGTAGGGTATGGATACGCCTGCTTGATTTAGATGATGAAGCACATTGCTGGCAACGCTGTCCCTTACTCTGGCACGGTCAGAATAGTCGCTCAGCCAGAATCGAACAGCATAAATCACTCCACGCTCGGTAAACCGCTTGATCTTCGAGTCGTGTTTGCCGTCTGGATGCAATCCTTCAGTTGTTAGGATGGCTGCCTGCAAAATATTATGAATTCGGGTGGGGTCACTGGTGTAATTCAGCGCGATTTCTATTTCGTCACGGAAAGCCCGGGTAGGGGAACTGAGGTTTGTAAACTGCCGGCTTGCTAAGTCACTATTGGCAACGACAACAACTTTTTTCTCTTGGGTCTCCAGACGAGTTGCACGCCAGTTTAACTCTACTACCTTCCCGATTAGGCCAGACTCGATTTCAAGCCAATCTCCAATTCTATAGGGTTGTTCCGCGCTAATGGCCATACCGGAGAAGAAGTCCGCGATCATTTCACGGATGGCGAAACCAATAATGAGTGTGGCAATGCCGGAGGTTGCCAAAAGGCCACTCGTGTCTTTATCAAAAACAAAGCGGTAAATCAGAAAAAACGTCAGGATGTATATGGCAGCAGAGATCGTATTGATCAGAATCTCTGGTGCGTGGGCGCCTGTCCGATGATCCGCTGAGGTGCTTACGATAAGGTAGGCGATAAGACGGCTAACCAACCAGGCCGCACTCATCCAAGCCAGGGTGCCTAACAATGCAGTAACCCACGGACTGGAGGGTGAACTCGAGACAGAGTCTATTGATTTGATTATGGCGTCACGCTGCAAGAACGCAGTGGTTACAACTGCGCAGATTAGAAAAGGTGCGCCTAGTCTCTTCAGTGATGTGCTGCGATTCATAGAGTCGCGCCAGCTAGCCTCGCATCAGTCGATTGTTGATCAGGTCATCCACCACAGATTCGTCGGCGAGGGTTGATGTGTCTCCCAGGTCACTATGATCATTGCAAGCAATCTTTCTTAGGATTCGACGCATGATCTTTCCGGAGCGGGTTTTTGGTAAGCCCGGTGCCCACTGCAAGTGATCTGGTTTTGCAATGGGCCCAATTTCTTTCTTGACCCAGTCAACAAGTTCTAGTTTGAGAGTTTCGCTGGGGGTTATCCCGGCTTTGAGTGTCACATAGGCATAGATGCCCTGACCTTTGACTTCGTGGGGAAATCCAACCACGGCGGCTTCTGCTACTTCCTTATGGGAGACCAAAGCACTTTCAATCTCTGCTGTTCCCATGCGGTGTCCACTGACGTTTAACACATCGTCGACTCTGCCTGTGACCCAATAATATCCATCTGCATCTCGGCGAGCGCCATCACCGGCAAAGTATTTGCCTGGGTAGGTGGAAAAATAAGTCTCAATGAACCGCTGATGATCTTTGTAGACGGTCCGCATTTGACCAGGCCAACTGTCCAGCAATACCAAGTTGCCTTCTGCTTCGCCGTCTAAGAGGTTACCCGATTCGTCCACTAAACCAGGTTGAATGCCAAAAAACGGTTTGCTTGCGGAACCTGGTTTTAAATCCGTTGCACCAGGTAGCGGGGTAATTAAAACGCCCCCGGTTTCCGTTTGCCACCAGGTGTCGACGATAGGGCAACGTTCATTCCCTACCACTTTGTGATACCACAACCAAGCTTCCGGATTGATGGGCTCTCCTACCGAGCCCAGCAATCTTAGAGATGCTCGGGATGTTTGCGTGACGGGTGCGTCTCCTTCTCTCATCAGGGCTCGTATTGCTGTTGGTGCTGTATAGAAGATATTGACTTTGTGCTTGTCCACAACCTCCCAGAACCGCGACGCCGTCGGGTAGTTCGGTACGCCTTCAAACATTAACGTTGTCGCACCATTGGCCAGTGGACCGTACACGATATAACTGTGTCCAGTGATCCAGCCCACATCTGCGGTACACCAGTAGACTTCATCATCTTTGTAGTCGAACACATACTGGTGAGTCATAGAGGCGTACACCATATACCCACCGGTAGTGTGTAAAACCCCTTTGGGTTTCCCGGTTGACCCTGACGTGTACAAAATAAACAGAGGATCTTCTGCCGACATTTCTTCGGCTTCGCAGTCTGGCGCTAAATCCTCTACGATGTCGTGATACCAAACGTCCCGATCTTTTACCCAATCGATGTCGCCACCGGTTCGCCTTACCACCACAACGTTTTCAACGGTGTTCTTGCTGCTTGATGTCAGCGCTGCGTCCACGTTTCGCTTTAGTGGAATGCTTTTTCCGCCGCGAACACCTTCATCGGCAGTGATCACTGTGGTTGAATCGCAGTCATCGATTCTTCCGGCCAACGCTTCTGGAGAAAAGCCACCGAAGACTACAGAGTGAATCGCGCCAATTCTCGCGCAGGCCAACATGGCTACCGCCGCTTCAGGAATCATGGGCATGTAGATGGTGACCGTTTGCCCTTTCTCGACCCCCAGATTGCGCAAGGCGCCGGCCAGCCTGCAGACACGTTCGTGCAGATCGCTATAGGTGATGTATTCCTGATCTTCTGGGTCATCACCTTCCCAGATAATGGCGGTTTGGTTGCCGCGACTGGCTAAGTGGCGGTCGAGACAGTTAACCGATGCGTTGAGCGTCCCATCGTGATACCACTTGATGGAAACCTCATCCGGGCCGTAGTTGACATCCTTAATGGCCGAGTAGGGTTTGATCCAATCGATTCGTTGGCCGTGTTCACGCCAAAAACCCTTGGGGTTTTTGATGGAGTCTTGGTACATGGCGAGGTATTTGTCCCCGTCCACCCAAGCGCTTTCGGCTAGCGCCTCCGGTACGGGAACCACAACAGAATCACTCATCAAGCTCAACTCCCAGCTACTTAAAGGGTATCGTGCAATAGGATCGCCCGATTGGCGGTCATTATACCTACAATCGGCGATATGCCATCATTGGTGTAAAGATTTTGTCGGAAGAGCAGGCTAAAATGACAGAGCCCCCTCGGACACTAAACGGGCAAGTTAAGGATAAGAATAATGAGAGTGAAAATTTCACTGATGGTGGTGTTAGCGATGGTATTGGCTGGCTGTGCCGCCACGCCTCACGATACGTCCAAGGCTCCGGATAGATTTGAACGTTTCAATCGCGTCACCTATAAGGTGAACACCTTTGGCAGTAAAATCACCAAGCCCATTGGTAGAGCACAGAAAAAAATCGTGCCCCAGCCGATACGAACCGGGATCAGTAATTTTTTTGACAACATTACCTACCCCGTCACCATCGTAAATAGTTTTCTGCAGGGTAAGTTCAAGCAGGGTGGGGCGGATGTCGGACGGTTTTTGTTGAATAGCACCGTGGGTGTGGCTGGAATTTTTGATCCGGCAACAGATGTCGGTCTTGAGAAGCATGACGAAGATTTTGGCCAGACCTTGGCAACCTGGGGCGTACCCAGTGGCCCCTATCTCATGTTACCGGTGTTTGGACCGACGACACTGAGGGATGCTGGTGGTTTAGCGTTGGACATACCGCTAAACCCACTACGTCATTATGAGAATACTTCGGTCAGAGACAAACTAGATGTGCTCTATGCTATTGAGTTGCGGGCACAGCTTTTAGCTCTAGAAGAGCAAGTGGAGGCATCATTGGATCCCTACATATTTGTGCGGGAGGCTTATCTACAGAACCGGAATTTTCAAATCTTCGACGGCAATCCTCCCGCGGCTGAGATACCGGATGACGAATTCGATGAGATATCAGATGAAGATCTGGAAGGTTTCGAGTTGGATGAAGAATAAGACTTAAGGTGTGGCGCCTGTCCAGCGTTCACCGGCCTGCAACAGATCTTCAACTTCACTGATTTCAGCGATGGCTCGAATCTCCTTGGGCATGTTGAGATACTTTATTTCACGAACATCGTGTTTGGCCCAGTTGACCCATTCCAAAAGTAGCGCCAGGCCTGCGCTGTCAGATTGTGTGACTCCTGCCAGATCAACTTCGAGTTGGGTATGGTCGGAGAACATTTCCTTGCTTTGCTCTAGGACATCCCCTGCCGTGGAGAATGTGAGTTCTCCCGCAATGGCGTAATGGCCGTTTCCCAGATCGGTAATTTCTGTCATGACTAGTCAAGCTTTACCGAGCCTGCCTCCAGGCGTTCTATGAGATTGTCCAAACCACTCTTGCCAATTTCTGAAGTCACAATCTTGCGATTGTTTTGTAAGTAAGAAATACCCTCAATGGTGACGTCATACACCTTCCATCCCTGCTTGGTTTCCCGCAGTCCATAGTCCACCGGTGTCTTAGTGCCATCTGCTAGTGTGACCACCGTTCGCACGGTTGCCCGGGTGGGTTTAGTCGACGGTTTGAAAGGTAGGAACTCAACGCTGTCTTGTCGGTATTCAAGAAGACCATCGGCGTAACGCTGTACAAGCGAGCGATAAAATGCAGTCACAAACCGCTTCTTCTGCTCCGGAGTAGCTTGTCTACGGTATTTACCGAGAACGTAAGCACCTGCAAACTGCAGGTCGAAACGGGGTAGCATGATGTCGTCCACCAAATCATACAAGGCTTCCCGGTCGCCTCTTAGTTCTTCGTGACGGCCATCTAATGCGGTCAGAATTGCGTTGGCGGTCTCCTCGATGACTTGTCGTGGTGTCTGTTGGGAAAAGGCGATTCCACTGCTGAACACCAACACCAATAAACCAGCTAACAACCTTTTCATTATCAATTCTCCGAATTTCCACCAAACAGGTATTTACCCACCAACTCCTCCAGAATGAGAGCTGATTGTGTAAATTCCAATTCGCTTTGGTCAGCCAGGAAGGTTTCTGAACCCCCCGGCTCGATACCAATGTATTGACCACCCAGCAATCCCGCCGTCAAAACACTGGCGTCTGAATCATCGGGTATCTGATCGAATTGTGAATCTATGCGCAGGGTTACCACGGCTTCCAACCGAACGCTGTCAAAGTCAATGGACTTCACGCGCCCTACAGTTACTCCAGATATGGAGACGGGAGATCGAACTTTCAAGGTTCCCACGTGATTAAATCGTGCCGTCACCTCGTATCCCTCGCCGGATCCATATGCGTCTATATTGGCAGTTTGGGTGGTCAAAAAAAGCAGGGCACCTATGCCTAACAGCATAAATACACCAGTACCGAACTCTATGCCTCTGGATTGTCTCATCGAATTTAAGCTCCGTTAAAAAGCAAGGCGGTGATGATGAAGTCTAGTATCAATATTGACATCGCCGTCTTAACAACCGTTCTTGTGGTGGCGCGGCTTACGCCTTCCGCTGTTGGAATAGCAGCCTGACCTTCATACACGGCCAACAGGCTTGCCGCGACACCAAAAACAAAACTCTTCAGTATCCCGCTCAGGATATCGTCAAATAGGTCCATACCGTCTTGCATCTGGGTCCAAAAGGCGCCTTCGTCGACGCCCATTACTGGCACTCCAAACAGGTATGCGCCAAAAATACCGACGGCGCTGAACAAAGCCGCCAGCAAGGGCATGGCAACCACACCGCCTATGAATCGAGGCACCATGATTCGCTTCACTGGGTCAACAGCCATCATTTCCAGGGCGGACAGTTGATCCGTGGCTTTCATTAGGCCGATCTCTGAGGTCAGTGCGGTTCCAGCTCGGCCAGCGAATAACAGTGCTGTAACCACAGGACCCAATTCTCGTAGCAAAGATTTCGCCGCCACCAGTCCAAGACTCTCTTCCGAGCCATATTGCATAAGCGTGTCATAACCATGCAGGCCCAGCACCATACCTACAAACAGTCCACACACCATGACAATAGTGAGTGATAACACACCGGCGTTGTGGATTTGGCGGATAACCAGACCAGGTCGAAGCAGTGCTGCAGGCGTCAGCCAAAGCATACGCAGCAAAAACAATTGGCTTGCGCCAAAGGTCTGCGCGAATTCCCTGAATCGCTCAAATAGCTCGGTGATGTATTTCATTTACTCGCGATCTCGGGAGAGAAGTTGGTCTTTATAGTCGGGTGCTGGAAAGTGAAAGGGTACGGGTCCGTCTGCCATGCCGGACATAAACTGCCTAACTGCTGCTGAACGATTTTGTTGTAAATCCTTCGGGCTACCCGAAGCTGCCACCCGACCGTCCGACAACAAATAAGTGCAGTCTGACACTGTTGAAATTTCCTGAACGTCGTGGGACACGACAATGCTAGTCAGCCCCAACGCGTCATTCATTCGTCGGATCAATCGTAGGATGACGCCCATTGAAATCGGGTCAAGGCCAACAAAAGGTTCGTCGTATATGAGAATCTTAGGATCCATAACGATGGCCCGGGCCAAAGCGATGCGTCTGGCCATTCCACCAGATAACTCAGAAGGTAACATCAGCCAAGCGCCGCGCAGTCCAACGGCATGAAGTTTGGTTAATACAATGTGGCGAATCAGTCGTTCCGGTAGATCCGTATGCTCACGCAGTGGATAGGCAACGTTTTCGTAAACTGACATATCCGTTAGCAGTGCACCTTGTTGAAACAACATGCCCATGCGTTGCCGCAAGGCGTACAGTTCAGAACGCTTCAGTTTGTTAACGTCCTGCCCCTCAACGATGACGCTACCAGCATGGGGCGCGAGCTGCCCCGTGATCAAGCGCAGCAGGGTGGTTTTCCCGGTGCCACTGGGACCCATGACTGCAGTCACATCGCCCCGAGTGACGTTTAAGTTCAGATTATCAAAGATTTTCCTGGCACCACGGGAGTAGTGGAGTCCCTGAATTTCAATGATATTTTCTTTATCCGACATGAGTTCCTAATCGTGTTGGTTGTATTTCTTGGTCTCACAACAACATGGCCAGCGACCCCTGGGTCGGCTGGCCCGAAGGCATTATTATACCGGGGAGCGCTGCTATTGCCTAAGGTTGCGAGGCTTTCACCATTGACTTTTGGTCCCCTGGTTGATTTAAGCTAGGCTCCATAACAAATGGTGACAAAGCTTGCGAGGCCCTGTGGTCGTCCTCAGATGACCATTCGGCTGCGATTCCAACAAAGATTCATCTAAACAAAATTAGCCGCTGATAAGAAACCATGACGCTGGAAATTGCATTCGAATTAGAAGAACA
>JBCCFQ010000095.1:0-9065 GCA_039029655.1 Pseudomonadota bacterium
TTCCCGCTTAAGGTTGGTCAATAACAAACTCTCATAGTAGCCGGAGACTTGAGTCGCCGCTTTTTCCAGGTATTCCATCATGATTTTCTTATCCACCGTAAGACAACCTTCGTAAATCCCATTAAGTGCATCGTGGACATAGGTGATCCGAGCCGACTTTAGTTCTAAGTCTGCTGCTCGTTTGGTCAGGGGTTCCGCAGCGCAAGCCTCTTTTTCCCGTTTATGAAGTAACCCCATGACAAACAATGCTTGAGGATAGTCCATTTCTGCCGCCCGCCGGACAGACTCTGTGCCCTCACTGTCGTCGCCGTTGTTAATGTCTGCCCAATAAATTAAAGCCCGACCCAGTTGATAATGAAACCGAGGATTGTCCGGATGGTTTTTGACGGCCTCTCGACAGCCTGGCACCGCCAGTTGCAGCTTCACTTCAGAGGAAGATTTCCCTGGACCCACTTTTCTTGGGTCCGAAGGATGACCCACTTCCAGGTCACAGGTGTTGGGTTCTTCAGCGAACACGCCGGTGGAAAAAAACAACGCAACGATGAGTAATAACCTCATGACTGATTCTCCAAAATGATCTTTCCATAGTGCGCGCGGTCATCAATCATTTGATGAGCGTCAACAACTTGGCTCATGGGTAGTACTGTGTCCACTACCGGTATTAGTGCGCCACTGGCAAACAACGGTAAAGCGTTTTTCTTAAAGTGGTGCATGGTATGAGTCATGAACGCCGGACTAGTAGAAATGCTCATGGACAACAGTTGAATATTCAGGATACCGATCCGCAAGCCAAAGGTAATGTCGTAACCACCTGTGCTACCAAACATAACCACTTTTCCATCCATACCCATTGAATCAATCAATTGATTGGCTGTGGCCTGCCCGATGGTCATGAGACTTACATCCACACCCGCGTCATCTGTGGCGGTCATGACAGCCTCTGTAATAGATTGCTTTGTGTAATTTATTAAGAGGTCCGCACCAAAATCCTTAGCCTTGGACAATTTATCGTCTCGGCTCGCAGTACCGGCCACCCAACACCCCTGTTGTTTGGCGATTTGCAGGGCAGCACTCCCAACGCTCCCTCCCGCAGCTTCCACCAACACCTTCTGCCCAGTTTTGATTGACGCAACCGTGTGAAGCGCATGCCAAGCCGTCAGCCAGCCCACAGGAACAGCAGCACCTTGGACAAAACTCAAATTCTCGGGTAAATGCATGAGATGATCATCGTCAAACAACACCTCTTCGGCATGACAGCCTCGTGCCCGACCAAAAACCCGATCCCCTACCTCAAATTGGGTGACCTCATCACCTACCTGCAAGACTGTGCCTGCACCTTCCATCCCCATAACAAACGGTAGGGGCTGCCCGCTGTAAGTGCCCGCCCTCATCCTGGTCTCGGCAAAATTGATACCGGACGCATGAACCTTAACCAAGACCTGGTTCAGACCGGGTTCCAATTTGCCAAGATCCTCCCAGACCATAACCTCTGGCCCACCGAAATCTCTCACATTAAATCCGTACACAATTCACTCCATTTATGATTCGGTTTTCAGATAGTTGTCCACTTCCTCAACTTCCAAACCCGAGGGCACGGGGATCAAAAACATGTACAAAAGGCCGGCTAAGAAAAGAGGAATGCCAACGATTAGTGCAAATGCAACGTTCCACCCATACTGTCGCTCGAAGAACGCCACCAACAAGGGACCAACAGCAGAACCCAAGATCACCGCAAACGAACCACAAGTCGCCATGGCTGTGGCTCGAAGACGTGTTGGAAAGACTTCCGCCAAATAAGCAAACTTGACGGCAGCACTACCGTAAAAAAACATGGTGGTCAGGCCATACATCACTAAGAGCTCACCATAACTGTCAGTGCGCCAGATCATGATTTGAAACATCAGTGCACCCAATAGCGTCCAAATCACAACCGTGTTTCGTCGGGTAATAACAAACTCACCAACAAAAGCCGCCGCTATGTAGCCCAAGATCCCAATTAGGTGGCCATAGCCAATCAGTTTGGAATAACTAGGAATCTCCAGCCCTCGGTTCTCCATAAGATAGCTGGGAAAATTGAACACCGAGCCTGCATAAGCACTGACAAACAAAAACTGGGCGGCGAACAACAGCAGCGCCCGGCGACGTATCCCCGGACCCAACAGCTCCGACAAACGCGGCCTCTCCCCTTGAGTTTTTGAGGCAACAAAACGCGGTGGTTCCCGCACCTTCCAATGCACCAATAACACCAGAGGTAAGCTGGCCAAACCTACCAAAAACAAGACCCGCCAACCGTAATCCGCCAACAGCCAAGCAGCCCACCAGGAGGCAAACACCCAACCTAAGGGGTAACCAATCTGTAATAGCCCTAAAAAGAAACCGCGAATCTTGGCTGGAAATTCTTCAGCCAAAATCGAACCTGTGATGGGATAAGTGAGGCCGCCTACGGCAAGAGACGAACCACGAAGCAGCACCAATGTTCCAGGATTGGGCACGATGCTGTGGAGGGTGACCAGTATGGAAGAACCGATTAAGGAAAATTGGAACATGCCTTTACGACCCAAACGATCCGTTAGCCAACCCAACCACACAATGCCTACAGCCGCCAACAGAAACGCACTAGACACTATGGACATGATGCCAACTTGGGTTAACCCAAACTCCGCTTTTATGCTGGGAACGGCATAAGCAAATAACGCCAAGTCCATTTGTGACATGGCATACATGAGCAAACAAACACCAAAGGCTTGATAAGGATAGGACTTGTCGGAACTAGGCATTGGCCACGGCAACCCAGGCATAGCCGTCCGGGGCAGTGAATGTTATTGAGGGTTCGCCAAACTCATTGGTTTGGATACTGGAAACAGACGCATCATCGAACGCCAAGATGCGATGACGACAATCCTCCAAATCGTTGACACGCATGCTGTAACAACTTAAACCCCGACTACCGGGCACCGACAACTCAAGGTTGTTCTCGCCGTCAAGGTATGAAGAATAGACTTGCACCAATCCCGTTGGACAGTCCTTAGCCCGAGTTCTCTCCACGCGAAAAGTCTCGTTAAGTTTAAGCTTTAGCGCGGCGATGGTGGGAGCTTCATCGCCAGAATCGTGGGCTTCGCCAAAGGGTGCTGTCTCTAAGTCAAAAACCTGTTTGTAAAACTCAGTAGAAAAGCTTCTTGGCGGCTGCACGATATTGGCGTGACTGCCTTCTGTATTCTTAAATGCTAATTCATCATCAAAAGTGCCAAACCCCGGTCGATCAAAACCACCGCGTTGTATGAATGCCAGACGAAAATCGTTACCAAAAATCAAGGTCTCTCTTAGGCCCACAAAACCTTGATGATAGGTGATTTCGGGCGCGGGCTTCGCCAAAGGTGCGTTGACTAAGGGAGATATCCAAAGGTCCCAGGTTTGCCGACTGTCTTTGTTATCGAAACTGTCTCTGATTTGCAGGATGTCGTGGGTGTACATCCCCATCCAACGACTTCCTGTGTGGATCGGCGTGCCGTTCCCCATGCCCTGGTTTTTTAGTTCGTCCCAAAGAAACAATCGCACAAACCCCGTGCCAAAACTGGCGCACCCGGCATGGGACAGACGTAAGGACTCGCACCCTGACTCATGAGAGTAGAGTCGCTGGGCTTCGTCGGCCGAAAGTTCACTCTCGGCACAGGGTGTGAAACCGAGAACTTTCCAGAACTCCAGGGCTTGCTGGCGACGATCTTTGGGCAGACCAAACATGAATTCGAACACACCAGCGTTGGTCATTGTCATAGCGGTAGTTCACTCCATTGTCCGAAAATCTTCTTGGGTCAGAGCCTTATGGTCGAGCACCCAAGGCCTGTTCTTGTAATTAGCTTGTTGGTATATCATTATAGCATTTCTACAAGAATGGGGGACAACTGTGTCTGACAATGAGGTCACCTCCACAGCTCGAAAAGCTTTGGGGATACTGTTCTTGGTGTCCTTTTTTAACTATATGGATCGGTATGTCCTGTTTGTGTTGATGCCATCCATAAAGTCCGACATGGGTTTGTCAGATACTCAATTAGGCTTGTTGGTACCAGTATTCACCATCTCCTACGTCATTTTAGGTTTACCCTTCGCCCGTATTGCCGATAAGTTCAACCGCAAGAATGTCATCACCGTCGCACTGACCATTTGGAGTGCAATGACCGCCGTCTGTGGTCTGGCACAAAACTTCGTGCAGTTATTATTAGCTCGAGTCATGGTGGGGGTTGGTGAGGCTGGTGCGAGTCCACCTTCTCATTCGTTAATCTCGGATTACTTCCCAGTGAGCAGTCGAGCTCGTGCCATTGCAATTTTCTCACTGGGCGCACCGGTGGGCATTATTGTCTCTTCGCTCCTGGCCAGTTGGATTGCCCAGGAATATAGCTGGCGCATTGCTTTCTTATGCCTTGGATTGCCGGGTTTGTTGTTAGCGTTCGCTGTGTATTTTTGGTTAAAAGAACCCGCTAGAGGTCAGTCAGAACAAGCGAGTCGGGCCAAGCAGGCAGATGAGTCCCACAGTTTTGTGGAAGTGCTAAAAAACCTGTTGTCCTCCCCCGCTTATGTGCACCTTTGTGTTGGCACGGGCATTTACACCGTTTTGTGGCAGGGTGTGGCGGGCTGGGTTCCTTCTTTTTTTGTACGTTCCTTTGATATGTCCTTGGTGCAAGCCGGTTTTTGGTTTGCCATCAGCATTGGCGTATCCCAACTCATCGGAATCTATCTCGGTGGTGTACTGGCGGATCGTTTAGTGAAGAAAGATACCCGTTGGTATAGTTGGCTACCCGCTATTGCGATTTTTGTCACCACGCCCCTATACCTTTTGGTGTTTCGCTCCTTTAACCCTGCTATTGCGATTACCGCCTTATTCGCGGCGTTTATGATTAGCGTTTTTCAAGGACCCGCCAGTTTCACGGCCGTACAAAGCCTGGCTCATTTACGCATGCGCGCTGTGGCCTGCGCTATGTTTTTACTGATCACCAACCTCATCGGCGGCACCTTAGGAACATTCCTGACAGGATTGCTTAGCGACTTCTTTGAACCCACCTACGGGGCGGACTCGCTACAGCAAGCGCTGTTGATTATCTCTTTGGTGTTTGGCTTTTGGGCGTCCCTGCACTATTGGTTAAGTTCTCGCACCATACGGGAAGAACTACAGCAGAACTAAGCTTGAAGCATGTCCGGAAAGACGCCGGCCTTTGGTAGTAAGGCAGGCACACCGCGACCCAGTTCTTTCTCTAACCACGCGCTTGTCTCAATGATCTTGTGAAGATCAACACCGGTCTCAACCCCCGAACGATGCAATAAGTACAACAAGTCATCGGTGGGTATGTTGCCGGTGGCCGCTGGTGCAAATGGGCATCCGCCGATACCACCAATGCTGGCATCAATGCTGGATACACCCGCGTCCACCGCAGCCTGAGCATTGGCAAGACCGGTGTTGCGAGTATTGTGCAAATGAATTCTCAGGGGAGTATCACCCGCAACTTCCTTAACTCTTCCAAGGACCTCGTGTATTTGAGCAGGCACCGCCACACCGATGCTGTCTGCAATACCTAACTCGTCAGGCTCGCCTTGCAATACTTGTTCGGCAATTTCAACGACCCGGTCAACAGAAACTTCTCCTTCAAACGGACAACCAAAGGCGGAAGAAACAGTAACGTTTACTCGGCGACCATTGTCTTTAGCTTGTTTTGACATACTCAACCAAGCATCAATGGATTCCTGGGTAGCCACACCTTGGTTCTTTTTGTTGTAGGTGTCGCTTGATACCACGACCATACCAATTTCGTGGATATCAGTAGACAAAGCGCGATCCAGACCGCGTTGATTCATCAACAAGCCGATGTAGGTCACGTCCTCGATTTTTGGCAAAGCGGCAATCAACGCTTCGGCGTCCGCCATCTGTGGCACACGTTTTGGATGAACAAAACTGGCCACCTCAAGACGCTTGATACCAGCGTCTATGGCCCTTTGAATAAACTGGGTCTTGCTCTCGGTGCTCAGAATCTCCGGCTCACTCTGTAAGCCGTCTCTGGGACCAACCTCGACAATGCTAATTTTTCGCTTACTCATAACTTTTTCCAATAAAACCGGAAAACTTCTTAAAAAACATTGCGTTGTACATAATCCGGCAGGTGCAAAATGCTGACGTACTCGCTATTATAATGTTATATTATTATATCTTTTAATGGTATTTCCAGGAACACCGATCCACCAATTTTGTATGCAAAAACGCGTCTCCACAACTCTGTTCGATAAGATCTGGGACAGCCACGTCGTGAAGAGCCTCCCCGACGGTTCGGCATTGGTGTACCTGGATCGGGTGTTTCTTCATGAGCGCACTGGAAGCGTGGCTCTGGAAAGCTTAAAGGCCGCGGACCATGCCGTGAAAAATCCCCGTCATGCTTTCGCCACCATGGACCATATTGTGGACACCCTGCCCGGTCGTGGTGACAAGACTTTGATGCCGGGGGGTGAAAACTACATCCGCACCATGCGTCGCGCGTCCAATGAAGCGAATCTCACGCTGTTTGATATCCATCACCAAGATCACGGAATCGCTCATCTAATTTCAGCGGAGCAAGCCATTACCCTACCGGGTTTGGTTGTAGCTTGTCCCGACAGTCACACCTGCACTTTGGGCGCGTTAGGCGCTATAGGCTGGGGAATTGGCACCAGTGACTGTGAACATGCTTTAGCGACACAGACTTTGCGTGGTACAAAACCAAAACAAATGCGAGTGTGCTTCGAAGGTGATCTTCCACCGGGCGTCACAGCAAAAGACATGATTTTGCATCTCATCGCCAAGTACACCGCTTCGGGTGCTGCGGGGCACGCTGTGGAATTCGCGGGCAGCACCATAGAACATCTTCCGTTAGAAGCTCGATTCACTCTGTGCAATATGGCAGTAGAGTTCTCCGCCTTCACCGGTATCATCGCTCCAGACCAAGTCGTGTTCGATTATTTGCAAAATCGTAACTACGCACCAAAGGGTGAACTTTGGGAAAAGGCCGAAGCCCATTGGCGTGAACTGAAGTCTGACTCAGACGCTGTTTTTGATCGAGAGATTGTCATTAAGAGCGAGGCCATCGCGCCAACCATCACCTGGGGCACCAGCCCACAACATGCCATTCCCGTGGATGGCAAAGTACCTGCTCTTAACGAGGCCGTAGATGAAAACGAACGAGCGGCCATGAAAGTTGCTCTGGACTACATGGGCTTAAACCCTGGGCAACCCATTGAGGGCTTACCCATTCAAGGCGCGTTTATTGGATCGTGTACCAACAGTCGACTCAGCGATTTGCGTGCCGCTGCAAGTATTTTGAACAACCATCGTGTTGCACCTGGTGTTCGAGCCATCTGCACACCTGGCTCTGCTCAGGTAAAACGGGCAGCTGAGCAAGAGGGGCTAGATCAGATTTTCTTGGAAGCGGGTTTTGAGTGGCGTGAACCCGGATGTTCGCTGTGTTTCTTCGCCGGTGGAGAAAGCTTTGGTATCGAGGAGCGCGTGATCACGAGCACCAATCGAAACTTTCGTGGAAGACAAGGCAGAAAAACCCGTTCTCATTTGGCAAGCCCCGCGGCCGTCGCCGCCTCGGCAATTGCCGGCGAGATCGTGGACGTAAGAAAGGTAAACGGCCGATGAAACCCTTCGAGCAACACATTGGGGTATGTGCTGACATCCCCATTAACAATGTGGATACGGATCAGATCATTCCTTCCCGAGAAATGAACCGAGTATCAAAGCAAGGATTGGGAGAAGGTCTATTTGCCGGCTGGCGCTATCTATACGAAGGGACAGAAAAGGTCGGCGAAAATTCGGAGTTCGTGCTTAACAAACCGGCGTTCGCCAATACCTCAATACTGCTTAGCGCTCAGAATTTTGGTTGTGGCTCATCCAGAGAACATGCTGTATGGGCACTTAGGGACTTTGGCATCCGAGTCATTATTGCAGAAAGTTTTGGCCGAATTTTCAAAAACAACTGTGCCCGAAACGGTATTTTGGCCATACCTCTAGCTCCAGAATCCATTCGCCATCTCCGCGAACAAACCCAACACGATCCTCAGACCTGCCTACTGTCCGTCGATTTAGCCCAGCTCACTATCACCACACCCGACGGAAACCCATTGTCTTTCGACATGCCGACATTTGATCGCGAAATGTTGCTCAAAGGACTCGACTATATCGACTATACTCTGCAGTTCGAATCGGATATTGAAAGCTTCATCAAAGAAGATTCGAATTCGCGCCCCTGGGCCCATCTGTGACTTCAACAACCAAGTACAAATGCAAAGAGAAACTCAACGTCTCTTGCTCAGACAGCTTACGCTAGATGACTTCGAAGACTTTGCTCATTACTTTGGCGATGAGTCGCTGTCGAGATTCGTCGGCGGACCTTGTGACCGAGAAGAAGCATGGCGAAAAATGGCCATGCTGGTTGGTCACTGGAATCTAAGAGGCTTCGGTTACTGGGCAGTCGAAGATAAAAAGACCCATATGTTTTCAGGATGCGTCGGACTATGGCGCTCCGAAGCATGGCCAGAAATGGAACTGGGGTATTGGTTACTTCCCAAAGCACAAGGCAAAGGATTTGCCACAGAAGCCGCAAAGGCAGCCTTGGCTTTTGCCACGGACACCCTTAACACGCCATCGCTGGTTAGCTACGTTGCAAAAGACAATAGACCATCGATCCAGGTAGCCCAACGGTTAGGCGCGTACCCAGATGGCGAAGTGCGACTAGCAAACTTCGGGGTTCACCAGGTATATCGCTACCCGGTGTGAAAGTTGCAGAAACCGCTACCGTAAAAACTGGCAGCGTCCAAAATCACAAAGCGACGATGTTCTCTGCCTGAGGGCCTTTTTGACCCTGCACGACGGTGAATTCAACTTTTTGTCCTTCGACCAAAGTTTTGAATCCAGAGCCAACGATTGCACTGAAATGTGCGAATACGTCAGGTCCTGATTCTCTCTCAATAAAGCCGAAACCTTTTGCTTCGTTGAACCACTTCACCGTGCCGGTGGTTGTAGACATTCTAATATCCTAAAACACTTAAAA
>JBCCFQ010000096.1:0-8987 GCA_039029655.1 Pseudomonadota bacterium
ATGTGCATTACCCTATGCTCGACCCAGAGCTCTTGGAGTTTTCCTGCAGTATTGAACCAACTGCGAAACTACGAAACGGCAATCTACGTCACTTCTTCAAGAAATCCGTGCAGGACTTTCTTCCCCAAGAAATAATAATGAAATCAAAACACGGCTTTGGACTCCCTTTCGGAATCTGGTTAACAAAATCTCAGCGGCTACAAAACATCTTCGATGAAAACCTAAGGGCTTTGCGCCTTAGAAAAATTTTCCAACCGGACTTCATTGATCGACTCACCAAGTCTCATCAAACAGAGCATGCGTCCTACTACGGAAACATGCTTTGGGTCCTAGGCATGTTGGAACAATGGCTGAATACTCATAGGCTAGAAGTTCACTAAGCCTGATGTTAACTGTAGAAGGTTTTAAGCAAACGAAGTCCAAACTTGAGGCGAGTCCGATCCCATGACCAGATTCTTGGAATTTGAAACAAATCACATCCCTGGCGAGCCACTGACCATTTTACGCTAACAGCACTAGCAAACCCTGCACGCCGCGCCATAGCGGTGTGCCGCTCGTCGTAATCCTGAGCTGGAGAGCCATTAGGGTAGGCGAAGCTCGCTACCTCGAGTTGTAACAAGTCTTCTAACTCTTCCTTGCCAACTCTTATTTCAGATTCCGCCAGCTCATCATCAACGCGTGCAAGAATTGGATGGGTGACCGTGTGACCACCAATCTCCATTCCCTCCGACGCCATAACCTTCACATGCTCGCGACTCATCATCGGTGAATCGCTAGGATAAAATTCAAAACCCGTTTTGGCGCAAAACGTCTCGACCGCATCAGACCTTTCCGGCTGCTCCAGATACTTGAACGCGCCTAGGAGACTCTTAATAGCACTCAAACGCTCAGGGTCATTGGTCAGGGGTAATACGCCCAAATCGAACTCATTGGCGTCAATGCTCTCAGTATGGCATTGCCGCACCGCTTCAATAACTCTGTCATTCCACATGATGCCGCCATCAAGGTACCCGGTCGCAATAAAAAAAGTCGCCTTTACGCCATAGGATTTGAGTATCGGTAGCGCAACATCGTGGTTGTCTGCGTAACCATCATCAAATGTAATGCAGACAGCACGGGCCGGCAAACTGCCAGTTTGGAGTTTTTGACTCGCATCTGCAACCGTCAACACGTTGAAAAATTTGGACAGAACCGACACGTGAGCCTCAAATCCACTCTTGTCTATTTCACCAGGCTGCAGGCGATCGGGAGCCGTCAAAACCCTGTGGTACTTCAGAATAACCAGTTTACGCGATGACTCAACTACCTCAAGATTGGATCCGCTCATGTGAATCGACCTTGCTGACCGGCATGATGTGCCTCATGCTTACGCCATGGTCTATCCTGAGGCGTAGTCTGCGCGCCAGCCTCAACAAGACGCTTCTCGACGACGAACTTCGTCAAAGCCATAACGGCCATGAGGTGGTAAGGAAGATCAAAGTAAGCTAGACCCAGGAACGCACCCCCGGTGGCATACCCAACAAACGAGACTTGCAACATCCCGGCCAGATCGTAAGCCCAAGCAACATCCTTTTTTCCCTTGGCTCGCCGTCGAATAGAGCTTCCAGTAAGAATAGTTGCAATACCCATTCCCAGGAACAAAAAAAGCCCCACAAAACCATGTTCAGCAAGGACTTCGAAATAAATGCTGTGGGCATCATGAAAATCTTCCGGGTTAGGTGCATACTTATGAAAGATATCTGAACGAAAAGTTTGGAACCCTCCGCCTACAATGGGGCTGTCTTTAGCAAGGTTTACCGCAAACCACCAAGCGTTGATCCTACCCATCGCTGATTTGTCTTCCTCATAGGTCTGGATGGTTTCCATCCGCTCACCCCACTGGCTCGGCATAAACGCCAATAAGCTGGAGACAACGACCACTACACCCAGTGCAGATATGAACTTATGGCGGCTCTTAAGCCAAAGCGTGAACAGCATTGCCGCAGCCCCTAACAAAGCACCGCGGGAGTACGAACCAAGGATGGCGAACCCGCTCAGAACCATCGCACCAACCAAGCCGTATCTCACCCACCAGTCTTTGGATATAGATCGCAGATAGGCCATGAGCGGCACAGTGATCAACAACGCAAAAGCGATTTCGTTATTCCCTTCGATGAAGCTACCCGGCGGTCCCCAGACAAGATACTTGCCACCCGTCAAGACTGTGAAAAAACCGCCCTTAATACCAAAGAAGCCGATTGAGCCGGCTATGACCCAGACAAGGGCATTAATTCTGTACTCCGACGCCATCAACATCAGTGTTACAAACACCATCACTTGTATTTTTATGGTGCGCTGCCACTCCGCTTGTGCATCTACAGGATAGTTCGCAAAGATGGTGGTGAAAGATACCCAAATGACGAAAAGCACCCAGAAGATTGTCGCAGCCGTAACGGGAAACTGATTCCGCTCTTTTCTTACAAATATGAAGCCGACAAGGGTCGCTAGCGCCGCAGCCTGCACGAATGGAAAGTTGTAGGCGATTCCCCATGTGAAACGGTGAGGGTTCATGTAACCCAACCATGACCACATCAATAAACCGACGTGGGGTCGCATCACCGCGTATGGCAATGAACCAAATACAATTGCAATTAATAAAATATCACGCATCTACTACGCAACCCGCTCCAATCAGTCGCCGAATGATGTTTACCGTGGATTGCGCATTATCATCCCAACGACGATTATCTGCAAAAATTGAGTCGCGAGCTTGTTCCCCCAATCGCCCACGTAGCTCCACATCCTCACAGAGTCTCGCTAGCTCAGACTCAAACGACTTGTCACTACCCTCAAACAGCAATCCGTTGTGCTCATGCTGCATCACTTCTTTGATATTGTCGACATTGGGAGCCAAGACTGCCTTGGCCATTGCCATATACTCGAACAGTTTGAGAGGAGACGCGTAGCGCACAACCTGAGGCTGTAGAGCAATATCAAACGCATCAATGTAGGGAGTAATTTCATCGCGAGAAACAACTCCCGTTATGGTCAGATTCTCGTCGAGCCCTAGCTCATTTGCTCGGGATAAGAGGCCGTCTTTTGCCGGGCCGTCCCCAACAACAAGAAAATGCGCACTAATCGGTAACTGCGTCATGACGTTGAGCACTCTGTCCAGTCCATGCCAATCTCTCATGTAGCCGGTGAATCCCAATACCAAACAGTTTTGCAAGCTGAGTTTTGACTTCGCGAATTCTACGTCTTTCGGAGGACAAAACCGATCCGGATCAACTCCGTTTGCAATCACAGAAATTTTGTCTGGACAGACATCGTCATCTACCAAGATAGACTTTAGGACATCCGTCACCACAATGATGTGATCCGCGTTGCGCCACACAAATCGTTCTGACCACTTCGCAAGGCGGGTCAAAGCAATTCCATCGTAGCGACTACGCTCTTCATATAAAGGCGCGTTGACTTCCAGCACCAAAGGAATCGAGAGCAAACGACTGACCCAAATACCCGAAGGCAAGAAAATATTGTAGCGCTCGTAGATCGCATCCGGTTTGTGTTTGAGACATTTCATCGCGAGGCGGACGAACGCAAGAAACGAGTAAGCGAACTCCATCAACTCATAAAACATTCCCGGAATGTTGCTTTTCAACCAACCAACCAGCCCACCCTCGTGAGACGCTTTAGACGTCACCTCCGGCACTGCTGGTGCAGCAACTTCAACGCGGTGCCCCAATTTCCTCAACGAGTCAATGATTTCTTCGATATGGACATATTGTCCATCGCGAGAGGCCACACGATGATGGTATACGATCTTCACGGTACGCATCGATGCAAAAAGGAAGCAAACATCAATAGCGCCCATAAGACTGCGCTGTGCTCTCGCACACCAGTTTGATGCTGCTTAACCAGTGTTTCTACGTAGTTCATGTCGAACACATCACAATCTGCCAGCGGTCCCGCTAACAAGGACTGTTTTACCTTGTCCCGCAGTTCATTACGAAACCAACTTGATATAGGTACACCGAAACCCATCTTATCCCGATACAGAATGTCATGGGGCAAATGAGGTTCAAGTGCCTTTTTGAATATGAATTTTCCTTCTCGGCCGTTCAGCTTAACATCCGAAGGAATACCAGCAACAAACTCTACAAACTCATGGTCAAGAATTGGCACACGAACCTCAAGACTGTGAGCCATGCTGGCTCGATCAACTTTGGTCAGTATGTCACCCGGTAAGTAAGTCTTAAAGTCAACGTACTGAACCAATGACAAGGGGTCTTCGATAGCAGAATTTCCAGCATGCCGTTGGAAAACGCTTATCGCCTGATAGTCTTGCAAATCTGATCGGAAGCTCTGACTCCACAGTCTATGCCGTAACTCGCTAGGAAAAATAGAGACGCTATTGAGGTATGCTGGCAGGGAGTCTCTGGCGATAGCTTGGAGAGTCGACTTTGCGCGGAAAATCTTCGGAGCCCAGTCGGCCTTTGGGTAAACGCTCCCAAAGAAGCCAAAGAAAGCTCGACGAAACGAGGATGGCAAGCGTTGACGGACGGCCTCTTCATACATATGCCACCGGTAGCGGCGATAACCGGCAAAGTTCTCGTCGCCTCCGTCACCAGAGAGTGCAACTGTCACCCGTTTGCGCGCCAATTGACAAACGCGATAGGTAGGAATGGCAGAACTGTCGGCAAAAGGCTCGTCGTAAAACCTGGCCAAATCGTCAATCAAGTCATAATCATTGGGGTCTACCTGTTCGACTTGATGATCGGTTGCAAACTGTTTGGCCACAAGGTCCGCAAACTGCGACTCGTTGTACTTGGGGTCACCAAACGAAATAGAGCAGGTATTCACTGGCTCGTCTATTAGACCCGCCATCATGGCTACGATACTGCTAGAGTCGACACCACCGGACAGAAATGCCCCGAGAGGTACTTCCGTCATCAAACGTCGGTCCACCGACTTTTTGAGTCGTGCGACTATCTCGGTCTCAATTTCATTGGAGTTGAGACCTGTGTTCCGCGAAAACTCCACGTCCCAATAACTCACTGGCTTCTGCAAACCGGAATCAATGGATGCCAACATGTAATGGCCCGGCGGTAACTTGTGAACACCACCAAATACACTGCGTGGATCAGGAACGTACCCAAAACAAAAATACTCCTCAATGGCTTTTGGGCAGAGCTTTCTCTCAATTGCTGGCATCTCCAACAGAGATTTTAGCTCGGAGCCAAACACCAAAAAGTTGTCCCCAACTCCGTAATAAAGAGGCTTGATTCCAACGCGATCTCTAGCAAGAAAGAGGGAACGTTTGTTTCTATCCCATATTGCGAACGCAAACATTCCATTGAACCGTTTAACACATTCGGGACCCCACTCTTCCCATGCATGCACGATTACCTCTGTATCACTCTTTGTCTTGAATGAGTAATTTAGATTTATCAGCTCCTCTCGCAACTCCAGGTAGTTATAAATCTCGCCGTTGAATGTGACATAGATGGTGTCATTGTGGTTTGACAATGGTTGTTGGCCAGTACTGATGTCAATAATAGATAGACGCCTGTGTCCTAGACCAACACCGGGTTCAAGATGATAGCCTTCGCCATCTGGACCGCGATGCAGCTGAACATTATTCATCCGGCGCAGGAGCCCCTGCTCGATGGGCCGCCGAGTGGAACCAAGATCAAACAACCCAGTAATGCCGCACATCCACCCTCACCATTTAGTATGTTAACTGTTCACCGAGTATCGACGCACTGACTACCCGGACGCCTGATACACTGTTGAATCTCACCCCAGTTCTCACTCAAAAAATCGGTGAGAATGCTGGTAGCCTTACCATCATCAAATTGGTAATCGACGGCGACAGCAAGAACACTCGCCCCATCATAGTTACC
The DNA here is from genome assembly GCA_039029655.1 of Pseudomonadota bacterium. Lineage (GTDB taxonomy): Bacteria > Pseudomonadota > Gammaproteobacteria > Steroidobacterales > JBCCFQ01 > JBCCFQ01. The sequence goes on from JBCCFQ010000096.1 coordinate 5,886, forward strand.
CATAAGTATCGCCAAAAGCTGCTGTAACTTTGTTCTAGCACCCCCCGCTACCGTTGTACCCGCGACGTCGTGCCAAAACCAAATCATACGCCGATTGCCCCCGCCGACCAGGGTCAGCGCATCAATCTTTCGCTGAGACTGATTGGGGAGAGTTACCAGTCGCATAGTTTGACGGGCTGCGCCCCATGATTCTTTGTTGTAGAGCAAGTTTTGGGAATTTACGAGCTCGCCGCCTTGGTTTTCCAAGCCATAGTGGATCAACATCAAGGACACTTCACCTGCGGCGCCACGGTAGGTTGCTATCTGGGTAGCCAACTCCCCCTGATAGGTCGTCTGCCAATCAGGCTTTGAACCTGTATTCGTCCAAGACGATAGTGAAACCGGCAACTGTGGTACCGGCCTCTCGCCGATGTTGCCGTGGGCTTTAGCCAGTCTGTTCCCAGGCAGGTAAGAGCCCCCAGCTATCACAACCAAAGCGAGGCTGGACAATACTAACAATGACGTCATTGTCATGGGTGCAAATGATTCATAGCATTGGCGACTCTCATCTTGCTCGTCGGCAAAGCGGGCACCAACCCAAAAACTGAAAAACAAAACGACTCCAAAGAAAATCCATCCATAAAACAAATGATCGTCCCCTACTCCGATTCGAAAATCCGAGTAGTAAGCGATAACCACGATCAGATACGCGCGAATCGTGTTCGCAACAATGGATAATGCGATAAGCCCTAGGACGAAAAGCCATCGCTTCCATTGACTCTCAAACGTGAGATACGCAAAAACACCGCCCAAGACAATAGATACAATAAGAAACCTGACGCCACTGCATGCATCCGCCACTTCGAAGTTTCCATTGGGTACACTGAAATAGATCCCATCCCGAAATACAGGGATGCCCGACAACGAAACAAGCTCGACGGTCGTATACGCCGTAAGATCTACGAGGGGATCCACCAAAAAGTTTCCGACCGGGACAACGAAGTACAAAAAAAGCAAAGGAAATAGATTCTTTAGAAAAAAGCTATAGCCGAAAAACAAAAACACTAGCCCTAGGACCATCGAAACCAACATGAACTGAGTGACTACCAGGACATCCACCAAAGCGCCCATGGCCCAAACTAGAGAAAACGCAACGGTCGCCAAGATCGCCAAAATGCGATCGGAAAGGCTAGACCTACCGCGAGAGCGGTTACGCCACAGTAGGTAACCGGATATGACTGGCACGAAAAAACAGTGGCCGAAGGTATCGGATTGAATCCAAATCCGAATCATGGACAACAGAGTGTCCATGTGAATCCAACCCAGAAAGAACAAACAGATCAAAAACCCCATTGACGCTGACCAGTTCCCGCGAAGTGGTCTGATACTACTCATCGGCGGCCAGCCCAAGTTTCTCATCAAGGACATCCAAACAACTGGCCCAGTCGTGGTAACGCATAATGTATTCGCGCCCTGAAACCGCTCGAACCACACCTTGCTCGAGTACCTTGTCAATAGCGCGAGCCATGCCCTTTGCGGAATCTACTGCGATTGACTCGCGCAACTGGCTAACGTCGATACCCTCTGCTGCGCCACTCGTCATTACAACCGGGCGCTCCATTGCCAGGGCCTCCAGAACTTTGTTTTGAATACCTCTCGCGATGCGCAATGGAGCCACAACTGCACTGGAAGCGGCGATAAAGGGTCGAACGTCATCTACTCTCCCATACACTGTGATGCCCTCAAGAGCGTCCAAATTTTGGACTTGTTTTGACGGATTTGCACCGACGATCGCTAGATTCACATTGGGTGTCTCAATTAACGGATATACCACGTGAGCAAACCAAGTCATGGCGTCTACATTGGCCCAGTAATCCATCGCACCAGTGAATACAATGTTTGATGATTCCTCATATGGATGCTCAAAATCGAGCTCTGGATCAAAGAAGGTTGTGTCCACTCCATTGGGCAAAGCAAGAACCTCGGATCTGGGCGAACAGTGCACCTGTTCCTTAAAGCACTCAACCTCTTCCACGGACACAAACAGTGATGTATCAAAAGTATCCGCAAACTCCCTTTCTGCGGTGCGAAGTTTCCGACCTTCCCTTTTGTACACTTGACTTACTGGAAATCGCTTATTGGATGCATAGTCCAACCACTTTTGGGAGTCCACATCTACAAAGTCTAAGACTTTCGACCCTCTAAACGACTCTATTGGTATGTACTGGGCCATACTTGAAGAAAAGACGAATACACAATCAATCTTTTGTGTAGACAGCGTGCGGGTGACCCATTGGTCCATCTCTTTCGAATAGTAGTAAGGGAAACTCAGTGCCTTGCCATTGATAAACCCTGTCAAGGAACGAACCAGTGCTACTGTGTGATTTAGCGCCTGAATGTGGCTATCGCGGCAAAAACTAGCGACCTTTGATTGATATTGCTGGTCCATCGGGTCGTCTATAAAGCAACCCAGATATATGTTTGCGCGCTCCGAAAGGTATCGCAGAACGTGGAAAGACCGAATCTTATCGCCCTTGTTGGGTGGAAAAGGGATCCGATGGGCTAAGAACAATACGTTCTTCATCCCAAGTATTTCGCGATAGGAGGACCAATTAACCTACTAACACTTACCGGCAACTTGCTCCATAACCTAATCATCGCGGAATACTTCGGGTTCGTGGGGCTGAGATTGGGCATGCTTGAGGCATTGACCAGGTAATACTCGTAGCTGAGGACCTCCGACTCAAACCCCCAATGCGTCTTGAATCGATAAGCTCCGGTGCCACGCTTACTCCGACCAAAGTCGAAGCTCGTGCACCCTAGGCTAGTCGCCCTGCGCATTAGTTCCCAGTAAAGATAGTCGTTGGCCCGCAGACCTCGCGCTGCGGCGCTACCCCCACCGTAATAGGGTATAACTTCATTTCGAAAATAGAAGCTGAGTACGCCCGCCACAACGCTACCCTGGTGGCATATGGTGAGCGCTTCGACATTCTCAGGGGCAAGCAAGAAGAAGTGCAAACGTGCGAGAGACGGCGAGTTTGTCTCACGCATTCGTAAAACAAGACACCCCCAATCGATACTGATCAGTAAATCTGTGAACTAATGCAGGTTGAAGAACAAACG
>JBCCFQ010000097.1:0-8960 GCA_039029655.1 Pseudomonadota bacterium
ATATAGTTAAGACAAAACAATAGAAGACCTAAGCCAAGAAAGTAGCTGTGGCTTTTTAAGTCGAAACTTAAATTTTTCCTTCGGAGTAAACACCAAGCGAACAACATAACTGCCGCCAATAAGTAGCGGTAGGTGACCGATACCTCTGGTGCGACGACGCCCAACTGAAATTCAATGGCAAGCCAGGTCGAGCCCCAGATTAGGACTGTAATGGCGTACAACAGGGTGTTGTTCATTTGTCCTCGACAGACTTGTCCAACAGACGCCCGCGGGCTTCATGCAACCGGTGCAGGCGTTGATAGGCTTCCAAAAAACTGTTTGCCAATGCCATTCCTTTTCTTCTGGTGCCGGTAATGGGGCGGCTTCCGACGTCGAAGTCGTCATTACATCGGCAATTACTATTCATGGCGAGTCCCTTTGATTGGTGTTTGATGCTTGGACTTGACTATACCCCTGATCTGAGAGTATAACAGATTCAGTTTTTCGCAAATGTAATGTGTACAGTTATGTTAGCCGTCGACCGCCAAAATGAAACCTTTTTATATCAGCAAGTAATTGATTTTATTGGTGAAAAAATAGAGTCAGGCACGTTGCTGCCCGGGGACAAACTCCCTTCGTTACGTCGTCTTAGTAACCAAATTGGTGTGAGTATCCCCACCATCAAGCAGGCCTATGTGGAGCTGGAACGGCTGGGTAGGGTGGTGTCACGACCCCAATCCGGCTTCTATGTTCGGGCTCAGGCTCGTAACGAGTTGATCAAAAAGCGGCCACCCCGCCGGGGGTTAAAACCTGTGGCGGTTAAGTGCCAGAGGCTGATTGATCGGGTCTATCAGGGTATCCATTTACCCGGTGTGGTACCCATGGGGATTTCTAATCCCACCATGGCCAAGCCTGCGGCAAAAGCACTACATCGAACCATGAAGCGAGTGATGTCGCGAGCCGAGGAAAGAAGCCTTAGCTATGCCTCCTTTGTTGGTGAACCCGCCTTGCGTCGACAATTGGCGCATCGTTATCTGCAAATGGGTGGCGACGTTGATCCGGATGATGTGGTTATCACTAACGGCGGGCAGGAAGCTTTGATGTTGGCATTGAAATGTGTGGCCAGTCCCGGTGATGTCATTGCGGTGGAATCTCCTTGCTATCACGGTGTGCTTGAGTTGATAGAAAGCCTGGGGATGTTGGCGTTTGAGATTGAGACCTGTCCCGAAGAAGGGGTTTGTCTAAGTGCACTCAAGCAGGCCTTGGAAACACAGACCATAAAAGCTTGTGCCTTTTCATCATCACTGAATAACCCGCTGGGCTCATATATGAACGACGAATTGCGTCGTGAAATGGTGGAGTTATTGGAAGCCCATGATGTGGTGTTGATCGAAGACGATGTCTATGGCGACTTGTTGTTCAATGGGCAACGACCGAAACCCGGACAGTTCTACTCCCGCAAAAACCAAGTGATGACGGTAGGTTCGTTTTCCAAAACCGCAGCACCCGGTTATCGAATTGGTTGGTTGCTTCCGGGTGCTTATGTGGATGATGTAACGGTGTTGAAACGGGCTTTTTCTTGTTCTTCCGGGTTATTGCAACAAATGACTTTGGCCGAGTTTATGGCGTCGGGGGACTATGATCGTCATATCAAAGCATTGCGGCCTGTGCTCAAGCAAAACTGTGAGCGTATGACAGCGCTAATAGGAGATCACTTCCCTTCCAGTACACGAGTATCCAACCCAGCCGGTGGGTCAGTTCTATGGCTGGAGCTACCAAAATCAATTAACGGAGACGAGATATTTGAGCGCGCTTTGCATAACCGTATCAGCATTGCGCCGGGGCATTTGTACTCCCCGGGGGATCGCTACAAACACTGTTTGCGTCTCAGTTTTGGCCATCAGTGGACGGAGCAATTTGAGCAGGGTATCAAGACCTTAGGCCGATTGGTGCGGGAATACGAACTACAGCACTGATTTGGCTTCGACAAGTGGGCGGATTGTTGTAGAATCCCCGGCCTCAAACCTTGCGCCGGAGTAGCTCAATTGGTAGAGCAGCGCACTTGTAATGCGAAGGTTGGGGGTTCAATTCCTCTCTCCGGCACCACTTCCCAATGTGTTAGCAGGTATAGACCGTAGTCCTACTAGTGGCCTGAGTGTCTAGTACCAGGCTCCGTCTGTTCTCCCACAAAATCTCGCCATGAATAGCGCGGGGCGAAGCCTAGCATCTTGCGGGCTTTCTCCGTGCTTAGCAAAGACTGAAAGTCTCCGGTGCCTTGTTTGATTTCGACACCCGGGAAAACCGATTCTATTAGTTTTTTGTTGGGCCAATTCATGATGGTGTCGCCGGCGGAGATGAGGAAATTCTCGGCACTGCTGATATCTGCTTCCAAGGCCAGCCGGACGCTGGTGGCTGCATCTCTTGCATCTAAATAAGACCATAGGTTTGACCGTCCGGCAAAGGGACTCTTCCAGAACTTGGGTATTTGTCGATAGTTGGCATCCATGGTCACATCATCGAAGATGAGATTGCAAAATCGCAGTCCGACAATGGGCATACCGAACAGCTGACTGATTTCCTCAGCCAGCCGCTGGCACATGACCTGTGACAGGGCGAAATCGGAACTCACCTTCACGTGACAGTTCTCGTCCAGCGGTACCGTTTTGGGTTTTTCCAAAAAAGACCCTAGTACGGATTCGCTATTAGCCCATACCACCCGGTGCATACCTAGCTTTGCGGCTGCTCTAAAAACGTTATAGGTGCCGATGGTGTTGTGACTGAATTGACGGACCGCATGCAACTCATTTTTTGAGTGTGGCAGGTGTTCTTTGCCCAGGTGAACCACCGCGTCCCACTCACTCAATAAAGTGAAGACATCTGAGTAATTGGTGAGGTCGACCCGGGAACCGGCTTGAGGTGCGCAGATGTCTTCGAAGTGGTCAATGACCAAGACATCGTAATCGTGACGCAGAAGCTCATCCACAATGTATCGACCAGCGTTGCTGTTGCCGCCGGTCACGGCAATCTTTTCCATCCCTAGTAATCTCCAGTTACCCGGGATGTCCGTTCTCCCGCGATATTTTTGTGGTTTCTGTGGCTCGGGAAGGAGGGTTCCGAACCCATAAAATACGCTTGAACTAAGTATAGTCCAAAACACATTCGATTAAAGGATAATAATGTGAAACTTCGTAGAATTTTTTCTGAGACAAACCACCTAAAAAGTAGCGATAATGCGTCTCATTGTCGTTGAGTAAAATCGTTTTCATGTCCTTAGTTCGTTTTGATAATGTTGGTTTGAGGTTTGGTGACCAGGTCATTTTGGAAGACGCCAGTTTCTCGGTTGAAGCCGGGGAAAGAGTCTGTATGTTGGGTAGAAATGGAGCAGGGAAATCCTCAACCTTCAAACTCATTATGGGTGAGCTGGAACCCGATAGCGGAGATATTGAGGTTCGCCCGGAGCTACGGTTGAGTCTGTTGGATCAAGATCTGTTTGAGGCTTCCGATACCTTGGCTCGAGAGGTGGTGGCCACGGGTTTAGTTAAGCAACGTGATCGAATTTATGCCTACGAGACGTTGAGCAACACAGACAATCCGGACCGATCGCAACTCTCTCGTCTCGAGAGTTTGGAGCGTCAAATTGTCGCAGGCGGCGGGTGGGCAATAGAGCAACAAATTGACTCGATTGTGAGTCAACTCAAGCTGCCCGGGGAGTCCACTATGGCCGAACTGTCTGGTGGCTGGCGTCGGCGGGTTGCTTTGGCCCAGGCTTTGGTTTCAAACCCAGATCTTTTGTTATTGGATGAGCCTACTAATCATCTTGATATAAGAACGATTGAGTGGTTAGAGCGGGTCATACGGGAATTTCCCGGTTCCATCATTTTTATTTCCCACGATCGCGCGTTCGTTCAATCCCTGGCTTCAAAGATTCTTGAGGTAGATCGTGGGCGGGTGGAGGCGTGGCCTGGCAGCTATCAGCAATACCTGACGCTAAAATCTGAAGCCGACGCGCAAGAGTCCAAGGACAATGCTTTGTTTGATAAACGCTTGGCCGAGGAGGAGGCCTGGATACGTCGTGGTGTTAAAGCCAGGACGACTCGCAATGAGGGTCGGGTTAGGGCACTTGAAGAATTGCGAGTGTTAAGAGAACAACGTCGCGCCAAACCTCGGCAACCGAGAATCTATATAAACGAAAGTGATCAGGTACCTGGTCGCAAGGTTATTGAACTTCACAACGTCAGTCATGCCTTTGATGAAAATGTGGTACTCAGTAAGCTGACCATGAAGGTGATGCGAGGTGATCGCATCGGCATCGTGGGCAACAATGGGGTAGGCAAGAGCACGCTCTTAAATCTAATGTTGGGAGAGATCGCGCCGGATTCAGGCACCATTAAGTTGGGCACCAATATTGAAGTGGCTTACTTTGATCAATTGCGTCGGCAATTGGACCCTAGCAAAACGGTGTCGGAGATTGTTGGGGAGGGCCGGGAATACATCACCATGAACGGCAAGAAAAAGCATGTTGTTGGGTATCTGACCGACTTCTTGTTTAGTGCCAAAAGGGCGATGACCCCGGCGGGTGTTTTGTCTGGGGGCGAAAAAAACAGAGCGATTTTGGCGAAGTTGTTTACCTTGCCCTGCAATTTGTTGGTGTTAGATGAGCCAACCAATGATCTTGATGTAGACACGTTGAATGCGCTGGAAAACCGTCTTCGAGAGTTTGACGGTACTTTGATCACAGTGAGTCATGACCGGCAATTCTTAGATAACGTTGTGGATAAGCTACTAGTATTTGAAGACAGTGGTCAGGTGGTGTTACATCAAGGCGGTTACAGCGATTGGGCACGACGTGGTCGCAAATTGTTGGTCACGGACCAAATTGGCGGAGAGTTGGAAGACGCGGGAAGGAAGGATAAGTCGCCCTCTACAAAACCCACCAAGATGTCTTACAAACTGGTCCGCGAGTTGGAGGCTTTGCCGCAAAAGATTCATGGTTTGGAAGAGGCATTTAAGGGAGTACAGAGCCAGGTCACGGCGCCAGATTTTTACACCCAAGATCACGATAGGGTACAAACGGTACTCGCAGAAATGAATACCTTAGAGAGCCAACTCGATTTGGCCATTGAGCGTTGGGCAGAGTTAGAAGAGCTTCAGGCCAGTTTCCAAGAAAAGAACTAGAAATCTAATAATATCATCGGCTTAATAGCAGGATGACGAGGGCTTGGGGCTGTCCGTACTACCTTAAGCAAAGCCCAAAGAAATATCTTATGATGACCTTCGGTCTGGTTGGTGAGTCATAAATTTGCGGCGGCGAAAATAAGCTGGGGTTGTCTTGATGCCAGAGGTTTTCGTCCAAAAAAGCCAAAACAGATCCACCGAGAATAATAGTTGGGGAAGTCCCGTGATGAGTCGATTGTGTTTATTTCTTTGTCTAGTCTTGTTCATGCAACCTGGTTTAACGAGAACCACCAATAAGCCGATTTTGTATGGCACAAAGTGGATTGCAATAACCGGTAAACCATTGGCAGCGACCTCGGGAGCCCGAATTTTTGAACAAGGTGGCAACGCCGTAGATGCTGCCTGCGCTATGTTGGCGACCACCTCAACCATGTTTGATGTACTCAGTTGGGGCGGCGAAACCCAAGCGCTGATTTATCATCCGGAAAGAGACAAAGTCATTGGTATCAATGCGCTGGGGGTGGCGCCCACAGGTGCGACGCCCGAATTCTTCGCGCAACAAAAAATGCCTTTCCCACCGCAGTACGGACCTTTGGCAGCGGTAACGCCAGGTACACCTGGAGGGTTGATGGTCATGCTGGCGGAATATGGCTCAATGAGTTTGGCGCAAGTCTTGAGCCCAGCTATTGAACTGGCTGGCGGTTATCCCATGGAAGCGCAGCTGGCGGATGCGATAGAGAAAAACAAAGAGGAAATTCGCAAGTGGCCAGAGTCTAGGAAATTGTTTTTGGTACATGAGGGGCAAGACCGAGAGGCACCCTATCGGGGCGAGATTTTTCGTCAACTGGACTTAAGAACCACCTTAATGAAATTGGTGCAAACTGAAGCGAAGGCGCTAAGGGATGGGAAGTCTAGAAAAGAAGCAATCTATGCCGCCTACGAGCGCTTTTATCGTGGCGACATCGCCAAGGAGTACGTTCGCGGTTCCCAAGCTATGGGTGGGCTTCATGTGGAATCAGACTTGGCCAATTGGGAAGTCAAGATAGAAGAACCAGTCACGTCAAACTATAAGGGAATTGATGTATACAAGTTGACCACTTGGGTGCAGGGTCCCGTGTTGTTGCAGTCTCTAAACATCGCGGAGCAATTGGACCTGAAGACTTTGGGGTTCAATAGCGCCCAATACACCCACGCGCTGTATCAAGTCATGAATCTGGCCTTTGCCGATCGCGATTTTTATTATGGCGATCCCTACTTCCCACCCGAAGAGCCCGTTGCCGGTTTGTTGTCAAAGGCCTACGCCATGAAACGTGCGCGTTTGATTGACCCTAACAATAACGATCGAACCATTGGTCCGGGAGATCCGTATCAGTTTCAGTCGGGAAGAAATCCTTTTGTGGAGGAGCTTAGAAATTGGACCAATATCCATCAAGCTGACACAGGTTTAATGCCACCTTGGCAGCAGGCGAAGAACGATGCAGACAGTGACGACCAGTTTCTTGCGGGGACTACATCAATCCAAGCAGCGGACAAAGATGGTTGGATTGTCTCAATCACACCGTCAGGTGGTTGGATACCGGCTGCCATTGCTGGCAAGACAGGGATTGGAATGAGTCAGAGAATGCAGAGCTTTGTGTTAGACAAACAGCAAAACCCCTATAACGTATTGGAACCGGGTAAGCGTCCCCGAGCTACTTTGACGCCATCCATGGCATTCAAAGATGGCAAACCCTTTCTGTCATTTGCTGTTCAAGGTGGGGATATACAGGATCAAGTACAGCTACAATTTTTTCTGGCCATGGTGGAATTCGGTATGAACGTCCAGGAAGCCGCGGAAGGTCCGTATTTTTGGAGTTATCAAATGCGTAACTCATTCTCAGACCACAAAGCCCAACCTGGAAAAATATTGCTTCACGATAAAACCCCCAACTATGTGCGACAAGACCTGGAGAAGAAGGGTTACGAGATGGAGTTTCGTGATCGTACCTCTGGACCCATTAATGCGATTTTCTTTGATCATAAGCAGGGCGCTTTCCAGGGTGGTTCAAGTGACTTCGGCGAAGACTATGGGATTGCTTGGTAACCTGCATGCTTGATGAACTGATCAATCATCCCTACGCGCCGCTCACAGGTGGTCTATTGCTATTGCTATTAGTTGCGGTGATAGCTGACTTAATCGCTAAAGGTATTTTGGTTCGTCTGGTGCATCGTTTTGCCCAAGCCACCCCATATGAGTGGGACGATGCGCTAGCGAATGAAAAGGTTTTTGGCCGTTTGGCGCAGATAGTTCCAGCGGTGGTGTTTTTTGCTGGCATACACTTAGTGCCCAATGTGTCTGAGGCGATGGTTGCTATCACCAAGAACGTGGCTATGGGGTACATCGTTTTGATGCTCACCCTAGCGACGGTGGCCATGCTAAGAGCCGGGAATACCATTTATGAGACTTATCCGGTATCCAAAGATCGACCCATAAAGGGCTTTGTGCAAGTTGCCCAGATTGCGATAGCCATTTTGGGCGGTGTCTTAGTTATTGCGATTTTGGTTGACCGTTCTCCGTTCCTGCTACTGAGTGGCTTCGGTGCGATGACGGCGATTTTGCTGTTGGTCTTCAAGGATACGATTTTGTCTTTGGTGGCCAGTGTGCAGCTAACGGCGCAAGATATGATCCGGGTGGGGGACTGGATTGAAATGCCCCAGTTTGGCGCTGACGGGGACGTTGTGGATGTCGCTTTGCACACCGTAAAGGTCCAGAACTGGGATAAGACAATAACCACCATTCCCACTCATCAGCTCATCGCCAGTTCCTACAAAAACTGGCGCGGTATGTCTGAGTCAGGTGGGAGGAGAATCAAACGATCCATTCTTCTTGATCTAACGAGTATTCGATTTCTTACGGAAGAGGAAATTCATAGATACAAACGTTTCGTTTTGTTAAGAGACTATATTGGCGGTAAACGTGAGGAGTTACAGGAATACAATGAACGGTTGGGCGCAGAGATTGATAGCGACGTAAACCTTCGGCGTTTGACTAATTTGGGCACGTTTCGTGCCTATGTGTTTAACTATCTAAAGCATCACGATAAGTTAAGAAACGACATGACCATGTTGGTTCGACAGCTTCAACCGACACCCCAAGGTTTGCCCATAGAGGTGTATGTGTTTACTACAACAACAGCGTGGGCCGCCTATGAAGGTATTCAAGCCGACATTTTTGATCATTTGTATTCAATATTGGCGGATTTTGGTTTGAGGCCCTTCCAAGAGCCAACCGGGGTGGATTTCACGTCACTGGGGCACCGCTAAAGCCATGAAGCTTGTGGCTATGACCAAGATGGATACGTCCAAGGTTTCCAAACTGGCTCAGGAGTCGTTTGTCGCAACTTACGCGGAATTCAACACTCCTGAGGACATGCAAAATCATTTGCAGCAACAATTATCTGTCGATGCATTTGACGCGTTGCTTGCCGATGGTGACGGCGACCAGGTTTATCTTGCTTATGACGACGGGTTTGATCGCGATATACCCATCGGATTCTTTCAGTTTTCTCCAAGGGACTGGCAATCGGGTAACCGCAAAGCGGTGGAGATATTGCGGTTTTATATACAGCCCGATGTGATTGGTGGTGGCTTTGGCCGCAAGCTCATGGAGGCTTGTGTAGATCAAGCTAGAGAGTTGGGATATAGCCTTATCTGGCTAGGCGTATGGGATCGAAACCAACGCGCCATCGGCTTTTATCAGCGTCTGGGGTTTGCGCATGTCGGTGAAAAGACCTTTGTGCTAGGTTCAGATGTGCAATCGGATTGGG
>JBCCFQ010000098.1:0-8906 GCA_039029655.1 Pseudomonadota bacterium
CCGAATTCCAAATCCTAGCTTCTTACCCCTCGAAATCAATCAACTCGATGCCGCTGCATCGACGACAACTCTTTGAGGAGCTAGTTATGTTTAATAAGAAATCCCTGTGCGTTGCAATGCTTGGCGTTATGGCCGGCTCTGCTTCTGCCGCTGAAATTACCGTTCGCATTACCAACTTAACCCAAGGTATGGCGTTTACACCAAGACTCTTGGTCGCGCACAACGAAAACTTAGATTTGTTTGAACCAGGACAACCAGCGGGCCGCCCTTTAGCGTGGGTTGCAGAAGCTGGCGTTATTGCTGATGCTCAAAACCCTGCCAGTGCGGGTAGCAACTTTGAATACCTGCTTGAACTTCCCGAAAATGCCGACAACAACGCTTGGCAGGCTTTCGGACTAGGTGGTCCTCCGTTACCTCCAGCAACAGAATCTGCTGACTACACATTTGATACCGAAGATTTTGAGTTCTTGTCTTTGGTCACCATGCTTATTCCCACCAACGACGCGTTTGCTGGATTGGATAGCTGGCGGATCCCTACGGAGCCTGGCACTTACACGGTTACGTTGAACGCGTATGACTCTGGCACGGAAGCAAACGATGAAATCAGCAGCTTGCGCACTGATGTCACCGAGGAAATCACGGGTCTACCTTTAGGTGGTTACGCCGTTCCGGGAATGGCTGGCTCTGGTAACCCAAGTGCCACTGATGTGGGCACAGGCGGTACCGGTGTCGCAATTCAAATTGAAAACGGCACGTTGGCTGACGACCTAGAAGGCACTGTGCACATTCACCGAAATGTATTGGGTGATACCGATCCCAATGGCGGCATCAGCGACCTGGATTCACGTGTACACCGTTGGTTAAACCCAGTGGCTCGCTTAACCGTCATCGTGAACTAATTGAACTGTGAATTGGAGAAGATCATGAAACTTTTATTCAAATCCCGATTCACCGCGCCGTTGGTCGCCCTATTGGTTCTAACAGCCTGTGGTGGGTCTTCTACACCACCGGCAGCACCGGAGCCAGCGCCTCCACCACCACCGCCACCACCAGTTGCTGATGCGACTTTTGAAGTGAGTGTGACCAATCTGACTTTGGCTCAACCCCTTTCCCCTGTGGCTGTGATGTTTCATCGAGCGGGCTTTAACAGCTTTATCGATGGTGAGACCTCTAGCCTGGCATTGGAACTGTTGGCTGAAGGTGGTGACAACACGGATGTCTTGGGTGAAGTAGCCGCCGCGACTGAACACTTGGCTTCAGGCTCGACTGCTGGACCAGTACCTCCATCGGCTTTTAGCGATGTAGTAACACTGTCCTTCCCCAGCGATCAGCTAGACGATGTACGACTCAGCGTCATCACCATGCTGGTTCACACCAACGATGCGTTTTCTGGCATGAACGCGACAAACATCAGCAATATGGAAGTGGGTCAGTCCATCACATTCACCGGACCCACTTGGGATGCGGGTACGGAAGCCAACGACGAGTTGGGTGTGAGTATGCCCGGTCCCGACTTCGGTGGTGAGGGCTTTAACCCCAACCGTGATGATCGACTGGACTTAGTGCGCTTTCACCAAGGTGTTGTTACAAGCGCCAGCGTAGAGTCCGGACTAGCCTCCTCAAGCCTGGTGGAGCGTCATCGATTCGACAATCCCACCACGCGTATCACGGTTACCCGTACGGAGTAGATTCTGCGAGACCCCATCTAACGCAGAATCGATCTTTACGGGGGTAGAACCCGGGTGTTGGTGCTTTTTGGCCGGCGCCCGGGTTTTTTTATCCGGTACTTGCACTCTGACGGTTTGATCTTAATTTCTGTTCTAGAGATCATAGGATCATTCCTAACAGTCTTGGGCAGGTGTCAGTATGAAATACGTACTCATTGGGGTGGTTTTGTTGTTGGTGCTGGGAGTCGGCGCATTTTTCTATCTCGGCCAGAAATCCCAAAGCGGCGAAGCTGCGGGTCTAGTAGATGGACGCTTATCACCCTGCCCATCTTCTCCAAATTGCGTGTCCAGTGAGGCCAACACCGAGGATGAAAAAAAGGTAGCAACTCTATCTTCAGACAGTTGGGCTCAAATACCCGGCGCAATCACTGACATGGGTGGCGTTGTGACGACTGAAAACGCGACGTATATCGCTGCGGAATTTACATCTAAGACTTTTAAGTTTGTTGATGACGTTGAGTTTCGACTGGCCGAAGACGGTGTACACGTACGTTCTGCTTCACGAGTGGGTTATTCTGATCGTGGCGTGAACAGTGCTCGTGTTGCAGCATTGCGAGCAAAACTCGACCAATAGCCTATGTGAAAAACAGAACGTACAACTGGGTTATAAAGAAAACGGGTAACCACTACAAACTCGACATGCCCATGTAAGCGCTCTACCGACCACTTCGCTGTCGCCGTAACACAAATAAAGAAATGTCATTCAACCCTCGAGTTGCGGTAGATTCGGTGACACCTTGCAGTGACGATCTGTTGACGAACTGTGTACCAAATGGTGGCCCGCAGTCTTTCGCTACAGCTTCGAGATTCGACCACGCTAAAGTCGTGGGCTAGTTTCCGAACATCAGCCAAAGCACCAGGTGACCCGGTAGCTGCAACAGTAGGGGCAACCCAATCATAAGCACCAGCATATGTTTTACTGGTGCAAGATCGGCACCAGCGGAAAAAGGAAATCGATATACATGATTGATATTTCGTTCAGAGTCAGTCAAACAACGTGTCAGTAGCAGCACGATCCACGAAATCAGTACGACCCACGGCAATACGCCGGGGTCGTAACCAAGTCGCCACGGACCCCAGATAATTACCGCAAGCAACGGCACGTGAAACAGCGATACCGCTCGCAACCACAAAGGACTTTGTTCCTCAAACATGTAGTCCGCAAGACCTGTCACCTTCGGTAGGTGCAACAAGCGGCCAAAGTAGCTCACACTCCAAAGGGTTTCCGGAACAATCACCATGCATGCCATCATACTGATGATGAACCCACTCTCCAGCCATAATCCGGGCACGAGCCCGAGGAACGCAATGTCAGAAAACCAGAGAAAATTGGCGGGTCCTCGATACCGCCAATAGATCAACACAATGGCGAACACCATTGCGGTCCAGGTGACTTTGAGCCACAAGGGCACAAGGTTACTTGCCAGCATTTCTTCGACCATCAGACCTCGCGTTTCTCTTCGTTAGCAGCACCACCAGGAATTACGATGGGCGGCCGGTTGGCTTTCAAAAATCCTACGCCATTTTCAAAGGGAGTCGGCCTCGGTGTCGCGACCATTGGTTCGCAGAAATTCTCTGAGTTGCTCTCGTGACCGGCGCGTCATCCGATCGTCCGCGCCGCGGACCTCGATGAGTCTTTCATATCCCTCACGCATGAGTGTTTCACCCGCTTCTGTGTCCGTTAGAACACGACAGGCACCAAGGTAGCTTCGGGCAGTGGCCACTTGCCAAGAGTTTCCTGGAAAGGCTTTATCTAATCCGGCTAAGGCATCCACCAGATAGGGCTCTGCTTCATCGCAGCGGTCCTGTTGCAGCAACACCAACCCTAACTCCCGCATCGCGTTGAACACCTGGGGATGATCCTCACCGGACACGCGCCGAATGCCATCCAAGGCAAGACGTATTGTTGTCTCCGCTTCTTCAACTTGGCCTAACAAACCCTGCATAACGCCAACACCAATCAAATCAACGTGCACGTAAGGGTGATCGTCACCCAGTGTTTTTCGATCCAGTTCCAGGGTCCGTTCATACATGTCCAGGGCACTGGCAAAATCGTTACGATCCGCCGCCAATGCGGCTAGGTTATTATAAGAATCCGCTAACGATGAGTGCTCATCGCCGAACAACCTCCGTTTCATGGCCAGAGCCTCAGTATGTAGCTCCAAAGCTCTGTCTAGGTTGAGTAGGTCATGATTGAGATTGGCCAAGTTGTTGAGAGCGGTTGCGGTTTCCGGGTGGTCCGGAGGGAATGCTGTGCGGTAAATGTCCAGTTCCTCCTGGGCTAACGGTAAGGCATCCGCAGGCCGTCCCTGGTTCTTGAGGCTAGTCCCCAGATTCCCTAAAGTTGTTCCAATATCCGAGTGGCCCTCAGGCAAAACTCGGCGACGTGCATCCAGCAATTCACGCAAAATGTTTTCTGCCTCCAAGTTGCGCCCGGCCCCGATCAGCGCATCGGCAAGATTGTTTTGCGCGATTAGGGTGATTGGGTGATCTTCACCACTGATTTCTCTGCGCAACGCAATAACCTCACGATACTTGGAGATTGACCCATCGCTGTCGCCCAAGCGATTAGTCACATCTGCTTGCGCCAGTAACACGTCGGCCACCGCAAGTGCTTGTGGAGGTTCCAAAGCCCGGGCTATGAATTCAGCCTCTTCTAGATATTCCAACCCTTTATCGTATTGATCGAATTCATAAGCTAACCCAGCTTTGGCGCGTAAGGTTGCTGCAATGTCAGAATGAATAGGGCCAAGATGCTCTCGTCGAAACGCCAGCGCTCGATCAAGAAACTGCGCTGCCTGTTCGTGGCGTGCTTGGCTGTGATAAACAATCCCCAAATTGTGTAGCAGGGTGCCGAACACGACTGGGTCGGACACAGCCTCTGCCTCGTAGGTTTCAATGGCAGAGACCATTGTCTTCTCGGCGGCTACGTCAAGACCGAGTTTTCCATAGGCCGTACCGATCACTTGCATCAATGAGACCTGCACTTCGGGCTGTCCTTTGAGCTCCACACCTATACGCTCCGCACCTCGGTCAAGCATTTGACGAGCGGTAACCTCAGCACCGCGACTTTCGTCCGGCGTAGAGACTTCGAATAGACCGGTTACAAAAGTTGCCACTTCCTCCGCGCGCTTTGCCTCTATCAGTGCTCGGTCGCGCTCCTCGGTGAGACGGGTGGTGTAAAACAGGTTGGTGGCCGCAAATGCAATCAACACCGCCGATGCAATTGCGAGAGGACCTTTGTTGCGACGAATAAACTTTCCAGCTCGATATCCCCAGGTAGGTGCCCGCGCCTTGATTGGAAGCCCGGCGAGGAAGCGCTCGATATCCTCTGCGAACTGATTCACCGAGGGGTAGCGATTTTCCGGCTCCTTACGCAACGCCTTCATGACGATATTGTCGATGTCGCCGGCGATGGACTTTTTCAATCGTTCCCGCGTTGTATTGCGCTTCGAAATCAGTTCTTCCGAATTTGACGCTTCACCAAATGTGGCAACAAAGTCACTCGGCAGTTGCGGTGTTTTTTTACAGACAACTTCTGTGATCTCGGCGGCGCTGTAGCTGCTTAGGCGATAGGGTGAATGGCCTGTAAGCAACTCATACAACAACATGCCAAGGGCGTAAACGTCGGTCGCCGTTGTGATGTTACTGCCACGAATCTGCTCTGGACTGGCATAGTCGGGGGTGAGTACCCGCATGTCAGCCCTTGTGAGATCCCCCCCTGCCTGTAAGTCTTCCCGAAGCATCTTGGCCACGCCAAAATCCAGTAACTTCGGCACACCCTCCGGGGTAACCAGGATGTTGGATGGTTTCAGATCTCGATGTATTACCAGGTTTTGATGAGCGTATTGGACCGCGTCGCAGATCTGCGAAAACAATTTAAGGCGATCCGTGACTGAGTAGTTTTCCCCATCGCAGAACTTTGTAATGGATACGCCAGGTACGTACTCCATAACTAAATAGGGCAAACCATCGCTGGTTTCTCCACCATCTAAGAGTGTTGCGATGTTGGGGTGATTGAGATTTGCCAAAATTTGGCGTTCTGTTTGAAAGCGCTGCACCACATCCGCATTGGCGCTGTGGATTCGAACCACCTTAATGGCCACTTGGTGTTCGAATTGCTGATCTGCTCGTTCGGCTAGGTATACCGTGCCCATGCCACCATGGCCTAAGACATCGATAACCTTGTAAGCGCCAATGTTATCGGGCATTCCCGCGGCATCAATCTGCTCAACGGAATCCGCCGCCGCGTCATGCACAATGCTTTCTAAGCGGGTTTCTGAATCGTGGGATCTGATGAGCTGCAGCAGCTCATCCAGCAAATTCTTATCCCCTTCACATTTTTCGTTTGCAAAAGCCTCTCGCTCACCGGGCGCCAGTTGGATTGCCTGATCGAACAGTTGCTTCAGTCTCTGAAAGGGGCTATCAGACATTTTTGGCGGCGAGGAACCATGACGAAATTGATGAGAATGACGATCCCGAACTGGCTAGCGACATACTGGAGGATGCTCCTGAACAATAGTGGACGGACCCCAATGTCTTGATCATACGTATTATTTGGCTTGTATGCCCGGTCTAGTCAGCAATAGCGCCATTTTCGTGTCTTCCGTGAATTGCCCGAGAACCCAGAATATGTTCTATCACCAACCGCTGTGGCCTATATACTTAAACCTATCCCTGAGTTTTCGCAGGTGATCTTGGTGTTTTCTCGGTGTGCGACCGCAGAAGCTGTTCTCGCATCATTCAACCACCAACGTTGAGGAAATTTTGGGTCTTCGTCCTTTGGAATATTGCCATGCTTTTTCACTTGATTTACACAAGCAGTGCCACTGCGCCCATGACGGAGGAAGAGCTTGTGGATTTGTTGGCATGGTGCAGGACTCGCAATAGCCAACTCCGTGTAACCGGTATGTTGCTCTACAAAAACGGGCAGTTTCTACAAGTCCTCGAGGGCGAAGAAGAAAGCGTGATGAAGATATTCAAAGATATCGAAAAGGACGATCGACATAAAACGGTGGACCTAATACGGGCGGAATACATCCAGCATCGGGACTTTCCAGACTGGACCATGGGTTTTAGAAACATCGATGAACTCGATCTCTCGACGGTATCCGGGTTCACTCGTCTGCTGGAGCACGACTTCCGCGCTGAGTACTTTGCAGAAGAGTCAGTGGACGCCCATGCAATTCTATTGGCTTTTAGGGATCAGACAGCTAACAAGTAATAACATCTGCTTGTTAGTCAATCGATGCCAAAATCATCGATTGCATCATGGTATACAGATTGCGAACACCATCGAAGTTATCGTAGTTGTGCCCGGTGAATGCGACAACGAGACCCAGTGCAGGAACGACGAATGTATATTGGCCACCGTAACCACTGGTGACCCACACCTCAACCGACTGGTCTTTGTGGATGAAGTCGTCTATCCACCATTGAAAACCGTAGGCCTCACTGTAGATGGCAATAGATGTGATATCGACTCGACGAGCAACGGAGTCTGCAATCCATTGTTCACTGATCAGTTGTTGTCCCTGCCAAACCCCATTTGCAAGATATAGCTGACCGAACTTAGCTAGATCCCGCCCGTTAAGAAACAACCCGCTTCCGCCAATGGGCAAACTTGTGGGTGTTCTCGCCCAATCCGCATTTTGAATCTGCATTGGATAAAACAAGTGCTCGTTGGCGAATTGCTCTAGAGGCATACCGACAGCGTTTTGGACAGCCTGCCCGATGGCATTGGTACCTGCCGTGTTGTACGTGAAACTTGATCCCGGATCCGTGTTCATTGGTAGATCAAGTAAAGCCTTGGCCCAATCAGCGTTTGTGGTATTCAGTCTGACCAAATCGTTATTGCGATCGGAATAGGGCAAGGTCCACTCATCCCACTCTAGACCGAAGCGCATGGTCAAAGCGTCTTCTAAGGTCATATCCGATTTGCGTGGATCCCAGTTTTCGTAGTCCGAGTAACTGAACAAATCATAAAACGGGACTTGGGTAGATTCGATATAACCTTGATCAATTGCAATACCCGCCAAAGCCGAGGTAAAGCTCTTGGTTGTGGAATGCAGAATATGACGCTCTCTATCTGTATTACCTATCCATTCGTCAAACTCGGTAAGCGCTCTATTCGCAAACCAATACAGCACAAGCTTTTCGTTGCGCACGATAGTAATGGAATCGATACCCTCCAAGTCCCGGTTAACCACCTGATCCATCATGTTGAAGATTATTGTGGTATCAAATCCTTCGTCGGCGATATCCGCTGTAGCCCAACCGTCACCCACGTCAGACGGAATGGCATAGGTAAACGATGCTCTTGGCGTTGGCGGGGACGGGGGTGCGGTATCTGAACCAGATGAGCCGCCACAGGCGGCAACCAGAGATATGGCGAGAAGCAGTATCAAGTGTCTGAAGTATTGCTGGATCATGCGGATCATATTATCGGACACGGTACTCCGGCTCTACCTACTTTAGAACCACTTGTTTATTTTCTATTGAAGTCAGTGACTTGCTGGTGGCGCTTATGTCAAAAGGTCGGGTGCGACGTAGCGTGATTGCTTACCAATAAACGGTCAAGGGCAACACGGGTAACAAGTCTTTACTGTTACCGGATGATCCCTCATTAAATACAAGCACCATATGATGTGCCATATTCAGTTGTAGCGACACCAAGTCGCAAGCCACCATTGCGTCTAAGGCCTTGGACGGCTGATTGGTGGGCACGCTGAGCTGCAAACTCGCTAAGGTAAGATGACTATTGGGTTTGCGTAGATTTGATGGCGCGTCAGGAAGTGTTTTTGGCATACAGACGCACAGAGGCTCTTCTAGTGTTTCCGAGTTGGAACCAACGCTAAAGTACTGCTCGGCTTCGAAGTACTGTGGGTAGTAGCGCCAACTTGGGAATGGCTCTAGGTCATCTCCATCATCGTGTCTTGCAATTAGTCCAAAGGGAGACGCACCACTATGGGTTACTCGGTCAGGAATGCGTAAACCAGCGGCAGGACCATCCCGCGCTTCCTTTTCGTCTTCAACAAAAAGCAGCTCCAGTCCAAAGTTCTGAAAAAAGAAACGTCGATTCGCCGTACCTTGACCTGGATGTGTGTTGGGTGGTCCTTCCACAAAGCCTAGTGCCGCAATCAGATCTGCTTCTGGCGCACCGGGTTTGGATAGAATGAA
>JBCCFQ010000099.1:0-8886 GCA_039029655.1 Pseudomonadota bacterium
ACCAAATATGTATGCTTACGCCTGTGACGACACAGATAACCCCTTTGGCTTAACGGGGCACCTCGGCTTGATCACCTGCCAAGCTGACGAGCAGTCTGGGACAATTCTGACCTGGCGACAATACTTCAGCCACCCAAACCCGCAAGCGATGGTAGAAAAGATGGATGATAGTTTGACGATCGCATTTCAGAAACTGATTAACCGCTTTAATGGCAATTTATTAGAAACTTATTCAAATATAAAAACTGTTTAATAACCAAAGGAGACTAATAATGACAACGATAACACGTGAAGTACGCATCAATGCCCCTAAAGAGAAAGTTTGGGATATTTTGGCCGATTTTGGGAATATTTATCTCTTTAACCCAAATGTGCCTACCTCTTATCTCACCTCTGATCAAAAGCGGGGTGTCGGTACCACGCGTCATTGTGACGTGGCTGGGCCTTTCGATGGCGCATCCATTGAAGAGAGGATTATTTCCTGGAATGAAGGAGAGTCGATGGAGATTGAAATCTACGAAGGAAAAAAATCTCCGCCGTTCAAAAAGGCAATTGCCTCACTCCGAGTCTCTGAAGATCGAGGGGAGACCGTGGTAACGGGTACGTTGGCTTACACCTTGAAAATGGGGCCACTCGGCTACATGATGGATAAATTTATGGTCGCTTCACAATTTAACAAAGCCTGGACCGGGGTGTTAGCCGGTCTCAAACATTACGCCGAAACCGGCCAACCCATTGAAGACCCAAAAGTTGTGGATTTTACACCTGTCGCCGTTGTTGCTTAATTTAAGCAGTTATTGATGTAACAAAAAGCCCGGTTTCGACCGGGCTTTTTGTATGATAATTGGCCCAATTGTTCTGAAATTCTCCTTGTCCCCCCTCATCAAACTATGGTATACTGGCCTCTGACGATACCGACCAACCTTAGGAGGCCCCATGAGTACCAAGCACGAAAAAATTGTCTCAACTGCTGCGGAAGCGGGTGTCCGCTTAATTCGCTTTTTATATTGCGATAATGGCGGCGTTATTCGCGGAAAACTCGCCCACATCGATCATTTAGCATCAAAAATAGAAACCGGGATCGGCTTGACTGTTGCCATGCAAGCCATGAATATGCTCGATCAACTCCAGCCGGTTGAAGGCATGGGGCCGGTCGGTGAAATTCGGCTTGTGCCCGACCCTGACAGTTTTGTGGTGTTGCCGTATGCTCCCAACAGTGCCGCAATGATGTGCGACATGATCAAACTGGATCGCCAACCGTGGGGTGCTTGCCCCCGCAGTTTTCTCCAGCGAATGATCGCCAAAGCGGCTGAGCAAGGCTATACGTTCCAGGCTACGTTTGAAAACGAGTTCAGCCTACTGCGACCCGATAATGGGGAGCCGGTCACCTCTGCGAGTAGCTATACACCGATCGATACAGGTTTGTGCTTTAGCTCAATTTCGATGGCAGCTGGGGCAGAAGTGATGGACAGCATCATTGCCGCGCTGGAAGATCAATCGATCCCCATTGATGCCTACTATCCAGAGTTGGGACATGGCCAGCATGAACTCCCCATTCGCCACGCACCCGCCTTGCGCGCCGCCGACAACCAGATTTGGTTCCGGGAAACGATCCGCAACGTGGCTCTGAATCACGGTCTTCTGGCCTCACTGGCGCCCAAACCTGACCCGGAACAGGCCGGGAATAGCAGCCATCTACATTGGAGTCTCTGGGATTTAGCTGGAGAGACAAACCTTTTCTACAATCCGGATGATGCTTACTGGTTGAGTCAATTGGGGTATCACTTTATTGCCGGCGTATTGGCCCATTTACCGGGCTTGCTGGCGCTCACAGCGCCAAGCTACAACTCCTACCGTCGCCTGCAACCTCATTTCTGGAGTAGCGCCTACAGCTCGTGGGGGCCAGATAATCGGGAAGCCTCGGTCCGGATTGCGTCGGGGTTGTGGGATCGAGAAGCGGATACCGTAAACCTGGAGCTGAAAGCCAGCGACTCTAGCAGCAACCCCTACCTTGCCTTGGGCGGCCTCATCGCTGCAGGGCTGGATGGTATCGCCCGCGAACTGCAACCCGGCGAAGCCTCCCTCATCGATCCCGGTAACTTTACGGATGAAGAGCGAAAAGCTCGCAATATTCATCGCTACCCCACCACCCAGGCCGAGGCCCTCGATGCCTTGGAGCAGGACGAATTACTGATGACGGCTCTCGGCTCAGAGTTAAGCACTGCATATCTAACCGTCAAACACTCTGAGTACGCGGCCTTCGCCGCCGAAAATGTCGATTTTGAGATTAAGCATCATTTGAATAAGTTTTAAGTGCTGGTGATAAATTATGCCTCAATTCCCTACCGCCACCCATTGGGGCGTTGGTTTAGCCGAAACTGACAACGACCAAGTCGTAAAAATCGATCCCTACCCCGGCGATCCGGCCCCTTCCAAAATTATGCAAGGCTTACCGGATGCCATGCATGGGCGAGCCCGTATCACACGCCCTGCCATCCGTAAAGGATATTTGGAAAGCGGAAAGGCTAGTCGCGCGACCCGAGGCCAGGACCCTTTTGTCGAAGTGCCGTGGGATGAAGCCCTGGATATTGCTGCGACAGAACTCCAGCGTATTCGCGATGAACACAGTAATGAAGCAATTTTTGCTGGCTCCTACGGTTGGGCCAGTGCTGGCCGATTTCATCACGCCCAAAGCCAAATTCATCGCTTTATGAACTGTTTTGGGGGTTACACTGCCAGCGTTGATAACTACAGCTACGCGGTTGGGTTGGTGCTGTTACCCCACATTGTAGGGTCGTCGCGTCAACTACTCAGAGAGAGTACCGTTTGGCCGGTTATCAAGGAACATGGGGAGTTAGTGGTTTTGTTTGGCGGGGTGCCTCGGAGTAATCTGGATATGACTCCGGGCGGGGTTGGGCGGCATACGGGTCCGCACTTGATGCGCGACTGTAAAGCGGCTGGGGTTGAGTTTATCAATATCGGCCCAAGTGCCGGGGATCTGGCGACTGAATTGGAAGCCGAATGGCTCCCTCTGCGCCCTAATACCGATACGGCCTTGATGATTGGTCTGGCCCACACGCTGTTGATCGAAAACCTCCACGACCAAGCTTTTCTCGATAACTATACCGTCGGCTTTGAGCGGTTTCAAGCCTATCTTCTGGGGGAAACCGATGGTGTGATCAAAGATGCCGCGTGGGCTGCGAATATCACGGAAATTCCAGCTGAGACAATTCAAACGCTCGCACGCAAAATGGCTCGCCAACGCACCTTGATCTGTACGGTGGCCGGTATTCAGCGCGCCGACCACGGAGAGCAACCGCTCTGGATGACCGTTATGTTGGCCTCGATGTTGGGGCAAATCGGGGTGCCGGGGGGTGGCTTTGGTTTCTTTTATGGCGCAGATAGTACCATCGGGACCCCTGTTAACAACTATCCGTGGCCTGCCTTATCGCAAGGGCAAAATCCGGTCAAAACGTTTATTCCCGTTGCCCGTATTTCAGATATGCTACTCTATCCGGGCGAGCCCTTTAGTTACAATGGCCAAGCCTTGACCTATCCTGATATCAAGCTTGTTTATTGGGCAGGGGGGAATCCCTTCCATCATCATCAAGATTTAAACCGACTGATTCGTGCGTTTCAACAACCGGATACCGTCATTGTCAATGAGATTTGGTGGACCTCAACCGCCCGTCATGCTGACATTGTTTTCCCCGTCACTACGATGCTGGAGCGAAATGATCTGGGAATGAGTCGTCACGACACGGTTCTCGTGGCGATGCACCAAGCGGTTTCGCCGGTGGGTGAGGCGAGAAACGATTACGATATTTTTTCAGGGCTGGCCGAACGCCTGGCCATCGGTGACGCATTTACAGAGCAACGCGATGCGTGGACCTGGCTTCAATCCCTTTGGTCTGAGGCCATTCGTCGGGGTGAATGGTCTGGGCTTAATCTTCCTGACTTCGAGACTTTTTGGAAGCAAGGTATCCTCGAACTTCCTCATCCGCCAGAGGATCAGGTTTTGCTAAAAGCTTTCCGTGAAGACCCTATTAATAATCCGATTGCGACCCCTAGCGGCAAAATCGAACTGTTTTCAGAAACCATTGCTGGCTTTAGCTATGCTGATTGTCCCGGCCACCCAGTCTGGCTGGAGCCATATGAGTGGCTCGGCTCGCCGATGAGCAACAACTACCCGCTTCACCTTATTTCGAGCCAACCGCCGGTTCGGCTGCATAGTCAACTGGATAGTGGTTCGGTGAGCCGACAACGCAAAATTGCGGGACGGGAGCCGGTGACGATGCACCCCACAGATGCGGAGAAGCGGGGGATTGTGGGGGGTGATGTTGTGCGAATTTACAATGATCGTGGCGCTTGTTTGGCAGGGGTGACGCTCTCGACAGATATTCGTCCCGGTGTGATTCGGCTTTGTACGGGAGCCTGGTTTGATCCTGAAACACCCGGTGTGATCGGTGCCCTTGATAAGCACGGTAATCCCAATGTGTTGACCCGAGACAAGGGGACCTCCAGCCTGTCTCAAGGGCCAACTGCCCATACCAGCCTGGTTGAGATTGAAAAATTTGAGGGGGAGTTACCGTCAATTACCGCATTTGACCCTCCCCCGTTTGTGAAAGGATAGGCCATGGACTTATCTTCAATCCCGATACTTGATCATCATGCGCACCCGCTTTTGAAACCGGAGGCAACGCGCGATGTTGTTGGCTTTCGACAATGGTTTACCGAGTCAACCGACCCGGATATCCATGCCAATCATGTCCCTCACAGCCTCTTTTTTCGAACGGCAATCCGGTGGTTAGCCGAAGCCCTCGATTGCGAACCAACGCTTGAAGCGGTTCTGTCTGCACGTGCTGCCCAATCGGCCGAAGCGTGGCCACGTCGCTTGTTTACCGAGGCCAACATCGAGATGATGCTCTGCGATTATGGCTATCGTGGTCCGGATTCTTATGATCATGAAGAAATGCAAGCCCTCCTGCCCTGCGATGTGATTCCCATTTTGCGGATCGAAACGCTGGCCCAAACTCTGATTTTGCAATACGATACCTTTGCTCAGATGAATACTGCGTTTATGGAAACGATCAGCCGCGCCAAGGCCGATGGATATATCGCCTTCAAGAGCATCATTGCCTACCGCAGTGGGCTGGATACGCGTCCAACGCCTTATGAGGCGGCCGAAAAGGCCTTTGAGCCGCTCAAAGCAGCGGCTGACAAAACCGGGCAGGCGCGTCTGGAGAGTCAGCCACTCTGCGATTATCTGTTGTGGCAGGTCGCGGCTCAAGCTGAAGTACAGGCTCTGCCAATTCAAATTCACACCGGCTTTGGGGATCGAGATGCAGATTTGCGGCAAGCTAATCCACTCCATCTCCGGCGGTTAATTGAAGAGACTCGTTGCCAAATTGTGCTCTTGCACGCAGGGTGGCCTTTTTATCGAGAAACGGCTCACTTGGCAGCGATTTACCCGAATGCCTGGCGGGAACCGCAGTCGCAGGATCTGCTCCTCCAGGAACGGTCAGTATCGACTGGCATTCCGGACAGCGAACTTTCTTGCCCCTCGCGCTCGCCGCGACTTTCATCCGCTTACCACAATTACACTGAATCGAGATATGGCTTGGTGCGGTAGACGACGAAACTGGTTGGGCTGGAACTGGTTGGTCAGCAGCTTGAAACAGACTTGCAGGCTGAGCTGGTTGGACGGCTTGAGCTTGCACCACGGCTTCTTGCGAAGCCACTCCTGGCACCCTGAGTCTCTTCCCACAAGGACAGGCTACGGTCTTTCCGATCGCGGAATCATCTGCACGAAGAGTCCTGCTACAGTTGGGGCATTGAAACTTAGGCATAGTCGATAGCAAGTGGGAGGGAATGAGTGTGCAGGCAGCTGCCGCAAGACGCGCGAGCCACCACCTGGGAGGCCCGCCTACAACCCAGAATAGCGGGCGGTGATTTTGTTTCAAGACATCAAGCCTCGATCTGCACTATTTCGCCGACACCCGATTCAAGCCTACTCCTGAGTTGCCATCTCTGTTTCAACGATGAACCCCAAAGCCGTTGGACCCACCGGAGCTGCAGTTTCCCCCAACCCACGAGAAAAGGGCTGGTCAATTGACCAGCCCTTTTGGTGATTTCAGATTTGCTCGGAGTCTTACCAGAGCCATTCTGTTCCGACTGAGAAGCCTTGATAAAGTGCCTCGCCATCGACGTTCAGGTATGGTGCTCGTGCGAGCCCGAAGTTGCCGGCCCCAAACACGTTGCTGAAGTCGCGAGTGTTGAAGTTCTCAGGTGCAAGAGCAACATTGTCTACATAGAAGACGTTGTAGCTTCCGCGGATTGCCCAAGAGTAGTTCACTCGGTAGACAAACTGTGCAGCTGCTTCTGTCAAGTAAGCGGTGCGTCCAGTCTGCATGAACTCGCGAGCTTGTGTGATCGAGTTGGAAACCGCAGTGGATTCTACTTCTGCGTGGTTGCCGAAGAGTCCGGTCTTACCTTCAACTCCGATATGCAATCCAGGAGAAACATTCAGCCAGATGTCGCCACCAACTTGAACACCAGTCAACTGGTTGCGAGTTGTCGCCGTGTAGTCGAAGAATCGAAGCTGGTTGAAGGTGAAGGTGTTGTTGTTACTTCCGATGGCACTGAAAGTGAAGGACTCGTCCAAGTCAAAGTGTCGGAGACCAGCCAACCAAGATCCTTGCACTCGATCAAAAGCACTTACCCAGCGTCGGCGATAGTTGACTTCACCGTTGTGGATTTCAGAAGTGTAGGTGATGGAGTGGATGAAGGATCGGTCTGTGTCGTCAAAACCAGGGTTTGGACCGCCTGGGTTGGTTCCGAAGTCACTGAAGATCGAGAACAGTGTCGGGTTACCAGAAGCAACCGTGCTTGCCGCCCGACTGTCGGTCCAGCTGTTAAGACCGAAGTAGCGTGCTTCGATGTTGGATCCAACACCTAGCTGCAAAGCTGCGATGAACTCGAGACCCCAAGAGAGGTCATTGAAGTCCAAGTCACTTACTCTCAGAGCAGGTGTTCCTGAAACGCCATTCGTACTGATGATGTCTTGAGGAATGAAGGCACCGGTCGTCGGGTTCTGAGCCGCACTTGAGAAGCCGCCAACTCGACTGGTTCGCTGAAGAGCCAAACCGCCAGCGTAGATGTCATACCAACGCTGCTGAGCTCGGCTGCCTTCGCTGTAACCACCAAGCAATCCGCCTAGTAAGCCACCGAGTGGTCCGCAGTTTCCGCAGCCATCTGGGCCACATCCGCCAGGACCGCAGTTGCCGCAGCCAGCTCGACCGAGTAGTCCACCGCCTCCGCAAGCGAACATGCCATTGCCGCAGGAATCGCCACAGCCTGCTCCGCCGCAAGAACCATCGCCACAGCCAAAGTAGCTTCCGTTGGCGTCGCAACCATCAGCACAGCCTGTTGCACCAGCGTACACAACCTCTCCGGGGGCAGGCCCTGGAAAAGCTATGCTCATTGGGCCATTTGGGGTGAAGCCTGCCGGCATGGCCCCGTATTGGCTACCGTAGACAGGAAGCGAGCCTGGAACATTCTGTTGGGCTTCTGCAGTGCTGATCCATCCCTGGGCACTTACCAGGAGAGCTAGCCCCACCGTCAGCCAGTGCTTAGTACCACTGAGCATTCTCATTGATTTCTCTCCGCCGGCACATCGTCCGTGTATTCGCTTGTCGTGGCCACGCATCGCAGGCGCACGACGTACATCCGGTGTTACCCGAAAACTCGTTACAGACTGGCTTATCGGCAGGTGCTGGTCAAAATGTTTGCTAGAACCCGAATAATCCGAACCTTAGAGCCAATTCAACCGCCACCCACATGCCGTTATTGTTAGAAGGGGTAGAATGGGTGAAGCTTGCGGCCTTTCGGCTGATATGACGTGTCAAGAGAGCTTTGCAATCGGTAGCTAGCAATGCCGAAATCGCCCGTTTAGTGCCTGCACTTTGACCATTCCGCGAAGCGGCCTTCGCGTTGCGACAGAAAGGATCGAGAAAAGGGCCAATCAGATTAGACCCGAGGAAACATTTCGAGCGTCCACATTTCACTGAGCAGGTGATATTTTTCCCAATGGAACAAAAGACTCAATCAGTGCTTTGCTGCCTGTGCGGCGACGAGTATTCGGATCCAACCCAGTTTGTCATGGAACGCTTGTTTGCGAGTGCGAATCTGGATTGGAAAGTCATCACCGCTCAGATCCAATCCAAGTCAATTGAAGAAGCCATTGCTGGCATTCAAGCCCTGAAGCTCAGTGCGATACGCTTTGGACATCCCTTCGATGCCGCAGGACAAAGCAGCTTTCTCAATGAGATTCCAGATGTTGCGTTCGTCGGCGCGATTTCCGCAGCTCTTGATGAAGGCGACAACTGGACCGGCTGGCACTCCTTTGGACCAGCGCTGGTTGAGTTACTAAGCTCTAGCGTTGATTGGTCCTCCTGCACGGTGCTACTTTGCGGCGATTCGATTCAGCAAAGAAGCAGTATCCTGCATTTGATCCAGAAGGCTCCTGCAAAGCTACTCTGGCACGACGCCGGCGAGTCTGAACAGGCCCTGAAAACGTGGATGGAACGCAGCGGCAAGACGCTGGACCAGCCCGTCTTGTTTTCTGATACGGAGCAATTGCCCAGCAGCCTGGGTTCGGCCAGTGAGTCATCGGAGCAAATCGTCGTCATCGAACCTTCGCAAGTGATTTTGGCCGCGTTGGCAACTGCGGAACCAGAACACTGGGACAAGATTGCGGTGTGGGATCCCAGCGAATCGCTGCCTCAGGAATTTACGGCGTTAGCGTCGCTCCAAGCTATTTCCCCGCAAAGTCTAAACATTGCGATCGATGAATACGACTTCCGTCGCTGGACCGGCGCCGAGCCC
>JBCCFQ010000100.1:0-8878 GCA_039029655.1 Pseudomonadota bacterium
ATCGATTATGAGACTAATGAATGCGGCAGCAGAAGAAGGCAGAAGCCATGCGCAAGATTCGCGAAAAACAGGCTCGCCTAGGCGATAGCTGACATATTCCAAACCGGCACTTCCCGAGTAACTCTCAATGGGAAATACGGTTTGAAATGCGGAATGTAGTCCGATATCCGTTCGTTCGTCAGGAGTAATATCTTCCTGAAGGAACTTGCGGTAGGAATTCAACTGAATACTCAAAAGATAGGGAACTTCCAAAATACTTGGACGTTTCCCAAAGTCTTTGCGAATACGTTTCTTTTCAGTGAATGAATAAGCCATAAAAATGCACCCTGACAGGTAACGGTTTCGATTTTTTGGTCTATCCTTGACCTAAAGTAAAAAAATAATCACAACCTTTATTAGATTGTTTCAAGCGCTCAAAAGCGGCCAGCAGCATGTAAGCCACTGGCCACCTGATCGTTTGGGCTCTGCCCAGAGGTCAACTGTTACTTGACCTCGACGCTGGCGCCCGCCTCTTCCAATTGCTTCTTCAGAGACTCAGCCTCGTCTTTCTCAACACCTTCTTTGACGTTTGCTGGTGCGCCTTCAACCAGTTCCTTGGCTTCTTTAAGACCAAGACCGGTGATGGCACGTACCGCTTTAATTACCGCAACTTTGTTAGAACCAAAGCTCGTCATTACGACGTTGAACTCGGTTTGCTCGGCGGCGGCAGCGCCACCGTCAGCGGCAGGAGCAGCCGCAACCGCAACTGGTGCGGCAGCAGATACGCCAAATTTTTCTTCCATGGCGGAAATAAGCTCCACCACATCCATCACGCTCATGTTGGCGATGGAATCTAAAATGTCTTCTTTAGAAACAGCCATTAGTTTTCTCCAATAATTTTAAAAGTTACCCAAATATTTGCTGCACTGACGCTTTAAGCGGCTTCCTTTTGGTCTCGCACCGCTGCAAGGGTACGAACCAGTTTGGTATGGGGTTCAGCCAAGGTTCGAACAAACTTGGTAATGGGCGCTTGTAAAACACCCGCCAACATTCCCAATGCTTGTTCTAGGGTTGGCAAGCTGGCCAGACGTTCCAAATCTGCGGCGGGAAACACCTCACCACCGATAGAAACGATTTTGACCACTAACTTGTCATGTTCCTTAGAAAAATCCTTAACAACCCGCGCAGCCGCGCCCGGATCTTCCTGAGAAAACGCCAACACCAATGGGCCGGTGAGTTCTTTTGAAACACATTCGAACTCGGTCCCTTCTACCGCTCTTCGTGCCAAACTGTTCTTGACCACTCGCAGATACACACCAGAGTTTCGGGCGTCTTTCCGCAGGTTAGTCATGTCGTCAACACTTAAGCCTCGGTATTCCGCCGCGACGAGGGAATAAGCCTCCGCCGCAACAGCACCGACTTCAGCGACTACAGCTTTTTTGTCTTCAAGCCTTAATGCCACTGTTTTTCTCCTGGCAGTTAGTTGTACACAAGCACCCAATCCATTAAGCGCTCACCTTCTGATGGCAACCCTGCCCAACAAAGGATTTGGGTAACCATCTGCGTAGGGAATTAAGGTTAAGTTCTTAGGCTCTAGGCTCTAGGCTCTAGTGGCTTACTAACCACCCTTAGCCTATGGCCTATAAACCTATAGCCTCTTAACCACCTACGGTCTTTGATGTTTGCTTCCTTGCAGGATTGTTTGGACCTTAAAGTCCGCCCAACCCTTAAAACTATTCCTAAAACTTTAAGCTAGCCTGGTCTACTTTGACGCCCGGACCCATGGTGGACGACAAGGTAACCCGTTTCATATATGTACCTTTAGCTGAAGGCGGTTTTGCTTTATTCAAGTCCGCCAGCAAAGCATTTAAGTTTTCCACCAGCTCCGGTACTTCAAAATCCACTTTGCCGATCGAGCAGTGGATGATGCCACCTTTGTCAGCTCGATAGCGAACCTGGCCCGCTTTCGCATTCTTCACGGCGGTCTCCACGTCAGGCGTCACGGTTCCGACTTTGGGGTTAGGCATAAGGCCACGTGGACCAAGAATCTGGCCTAACTTACCCACCACACGCATGGCATCCGGCGTTGCGATAACCACATCAAAGTTCATTTCGCCTTTTTTGATGTCTTCAGCAAGATCTTCAAAACCGACAATGTCCGCACCCGCCGCCTTGGCTTTGTCTACGTTATCTCCTTGAGCAAAAACCGCCACACGAACCGTCTTACCGGTGCCGTTTGGTAAAACCGTCGAGCCGCGCACCACCTGGTCGGACTTTCGTGGATCGATACCCAGGTTCACGGACACGTCAACCGACTCTTTGAACTTCGCTGAGGCCAATTCTTTTAGCAAACCCAATGCGTCATCGATTGAGTAGTTCTTGGCAACATCAAGTTTCTCGGCCATTGCTTGCTGGCGTTTTGTCATCTTAGCCATTACTCAACCCCCTCAACTTCTAGACCCATGCTGCGGGCGCTGCCAGCGATTGTGCGCACCGCTGCATCCATGTCCGCTGCCGTTAGATCTGGCATTTTGGCGGTAGCGATCTCTTCGAGCTGTGCTCTAGTCACTTTGCCAACTTTGTTCATATTGGGCTCACCACTACCTTTCTTGATTCCAGCCGCCTTACGCAGCAACACCGCTGCGGGTGGGGTCTTGGAAATAAAGGTAAAACTTCTATCTACATAGACCGTGATTACCACGGGCACGGGGAGCCCCGGTTCCATACCTTGGGTATGAGCGTTAAACGCTTTGCAGAACTCCATGATGTTGACGCCGTGCTGACCCAACGCGGGACCTACGGGCGGACTAGGGTTAGCCTGCCCAGCAGGAATTTGGAGCTTTATATAGCTCTGTACCTTCTTTGCCATTTTGTCTCCTCGGGGTGCAAGCGCCGTTAGGCTCCCCCTGTTTTAGGAAGGTGCCGGTGTTGACTTAATTGACTATTTGGATGTTGGCAACGACAAGCTGCTTACCATTCCCCAAAAATAAGTCAATTAAGTCAACACCAGCACCTAAAGTTAAGCTTTCTCTACCTGGCCGAAATCCAACTCCACTGGGGTTGATCGCCCAAGGATCTGGACCGCAACCCGCAATCGATTCTTGTCGTAGTTCACTTCTTCAACGACTCCATTGAAGTCATTAAATGGACCATCGGTCACACGAACCACTTCACCGGGTTCAAACAAGACTTTCGGTCTTGGCTTCTCTACGCCCTCAGCAACCCGCTGCAGAATCGCATCTGCTTCGCGGTCGCTAATGGGTGCTGGACGGTCACTTGAGCCGCCGATGAAACCCAACACCTTGGGCACCTCTTTCACTAAGTGCCACGTGTCTTCGTCCATCTCCATTTGCACCAAGACATAACCTGGATAAAACTTTCTCGCACTTTTTCGCTTTTGGCCTTCCTTCATTTCCACCACTTCTTCGGTGGGGACTAAGATCTTGCCAAACTTGTCTTCTAGGCCATGCAACTTGATGCGTTCTTCAAGTGATTGCTTGACCTTATGTTCAAAGTTCGAGTAAGCGTGAACCACATACCAACGTAACCCCACAGGCTAACTCCCCAACCCAGTGACGCCACGGGTGGCCCACAGCAAAAACATGTCGAGTAGCCAGAAGAAGATACCCAAGACCAGGGTGAAGCCCATCACCGCAATGGTGGTTTGAGTCGCCTCTGTACGAGTAGGCCAAACCACCTTTCTCAATTCTACCCTAGAGCCTTGAACAAACTTCCAAAGGTCTCGGCCCATCTGGGTTTGCATGAAAATTACGATAGCCACGACAACAGAAACCAGTACGCCGATAACCCGTAACAACTGGGATTCCTGCTCGAAGTAGTAATAGCCTACGATGCCGGCAATAAGCACTGCCACACCGAATGCCAGCTTCAGCGTATCCAATGGACTTGTTGTTTTTTCTTCCACTCTAAAATCAACCCATATTCGGTTATTGCCACACGTTCGTGGCAGGCCAGGAGGGAATCGAACCCCCAACCTGCGGTTTTGGAGACCGCCGCTCTGCCAATTGAGCTACTGGCCTTTTCCTAGGTACCGGTCATGACTTAATTGACTTATCTAATTGTCTTTGACCCCACTGAGCCTCAGACCAAATAAGTCATTTAAGTCATGACCGGTACCTCTTTAACTATTACTCAATAATCTTCGCGACAACGCCAGCACCGACAGTTCGGCCACCTTCTCGAATCGCGAAGCGAAGACCGTCTTCCATCGCAATCGGGGCAATCAACTCCACTTTCATCTGGATGTTGTCACCTGGCATCACCATCTCGGTACCTTCAGGAAGCTCTACCGCGCCCGTCACGTCCGTCGTTCTGAAGTAAAACTGCGGGCGATAACCCTTGAAGAATGGCGTATGTCGACCACCTTCTTCCTTGGTCAAAATGTAAACCTCACACTCAAACTTCGTGTGCGGCGTAATACTGTCCGGCTTCGCCAAAACCTGACCGCGCTCTACTTCTTCTCGCTTCGTACCACGCAGCAATACACCCACGTTGTCACCAGCCTGACCTTCGTCTAGCAGCTTCCGGAACATCTCAACACCCGTACAGGTGGTCTTCTCCGTCGCCTTAATACCTACGATCGCTACTTCGTCTCCAACCTTCACTATGCCACGCTCAATTCGACCCGTGACCACCGTGCCTCGACCCGAGATCGAAAATACGTCCTCCACAGGCATCAAAAAGTCTCCGTCTACTGCTCGCTCAGGCTCCGGTATATAGGTATCCATCGCCTCTACCAGCTTGTAGATGCTTTCCTTTCCAATCTCGCTGTCATCACCTTCCAAGGCCTTTAACGCTGAACCCGTGATCACTGGCGTGTCGTCTCCTGGAAATTCATACGTATCCAACAGCTCTCGTACTTCCATCTCCACAAGCTCTAACAGCTCTTCGTCGTCTACCATGTCCGCTTTGTTCAGGTACACCACGATATAAGGAACCCCTACCTGACGAGCCAACAAAATGTGCTCGCGGGTCTGGGGCATCGGACCGTCTGCCGCCGAACACACCAATATCGCTCCATCCATCTGCGCCGCACCCGTGATCATGTTCTTCACGTAGTCAGCGTGACCCGGACAATCTACGTGGGCGTAGTGACGGTTATCACTCTCATACTCCACGTGCGCTGTCGCGATCGTAATGCCTCGCTCACGCTCTTCCGGAGCATTGTCGATCTGATCAAATGCCTTCGCCTCGCCACCATGCTTCTCCGACAACACCTTTGTCATCGCCGCCGTCAACGTCGTCTTACCATGGTCCACGTGACCGATTGTGCCTACGTTCACGTGCGGCTTAGTTCGCTCAAATTTCTCTTTCGACACTGCCTTTTCCTCTGTTTTAGCTTTGGTCTTTAAGTTTTAATTAACCGTCTCTCTTGATGACCGTTTCGGCCACACTTTGCGGTGCTTCGTTGTATTTCTTGAATTCCATGGAGTACACGGCACGGCCCTGACTCATAGAACGCAAATCTGTTGCATATCCAAACATCTCCGCTAAGGGAACCTCAGCTCGCACGATCTTGCCGGCTGGAGCGTCTTCCATGCCTTGTACCAATCCGCGACGACGATTCAAATCGCCCATCACGTCACCCATGTAATCTTCAGGTGTAACCACCTCTACGGCCATGATCGGCTCAAGCAAAACGGCTTTTGCTTTGATAGCGCCTTCTCTGAAGGCCATGGAACCAGCGATTTTGAATGCCATTTCGTTGGAGTCAACGTCATGGTAAGAACCATCGTACAAAGTCACTTTCACGTCCACGACTGGATAGCCGGCCAAAACGCCGTTTTCCATTTGCTCTTGAATACCTTTATCAACGGCGGGAATGTACTCACGGGGTACAACACCACCCACAATGGCATTCTCAAATTCGTAGCCTTCACCAGGCTCTTTGGGGTCAATCTTGATCCAAACGTGACCGTACTGACCACGACCACCAGATTGGCGAACAAACTTGCCTTCCTGCTCGACGCTTTGACGAATGGTCTCGCGATAAGCAACCTGAGGCTTACCTACGTTGGCCTCAACGTTAAACTCTCGACGCATCCGATCAACAATGATGTCCAGATGCAACTCACCCATACCAGAAATAATGGTTTGACCTGACTCTTCATCACTGGACACACGGAAAGAGGGGTCTTCTTGAGCAAGCTTGCCCAACGCAATACCCATTTTCTCTTGGTCCGCCTTTGTTTTTGGCTCCACCGCAACGGAAATCACAGGCTCTGGAAACTCCATTCGCTCCAAGGTGATCACTTGCTTCATGTCGGACAAGGTGTCACCTGTGGTCACGTCCTTGAGGCCAACCGCCGCGGCGATATCACCAGCACGAACTTCCTTGATCTCTTTTCGTTCGTTGGAGTGCATCTGCAAAATTCGGCCAATACGCTCTTTCTTGCCACGCACCGAGTTGTAAACAGTGTCGCCAGAACTCAGCACACCAGAATACACGCGGAAAAAGCTCAAAGTCCCCACGTAGGGGTCGGTAGCAATCTTGAACGCCAATGCTGAAAACGGCTCGTCGTCGGAAGAACTTCGCTCACCTTCCGTTTCGTCGTCATTGATGCCTTTAATGGCGGGCACGTCAACGGGTGACGGCATGTACTCAATAATGCCGTCAAGCATTGCTTGAACACCCTTGTTCTTGAACGCCGTGCCGCACATGACGGGTACGATTTCGTTTGCAAGGGTTTGCATCCGTATACCCTTTTTAATTTCTTCCTCGGATAACTCACCACTTTCGAGATAATGGTCCATTAACTCTTCGTTGGCTTCCGCAGCGGACTCTACCATCTTTTCTCGGTATTCCTCTGCTTCGGCCTGGAGGTCTTCGGGAATGTCTTTCTCTTCGAAGGTTGTGCCGCGGTTTTCATCATCCCAGTAGATGGCTTTCATCTTCACAAGATCGATAACACCTTGGAAGTTTTCTTCAGCACCAATGGGCAATTGGATAGGCACTGGGTTGGCACCCAACCGATCCTTCACTTGACCGACAACGCGTAAAAAATCAGAACCGGCACGGTCCATCTTATTGACAAAGGCCATGCGAGGTACTTCGTACTTGTTGGCTTGACGCCAAACAGTCTCTGATTGAGGCTCAACGCCACCAACAGCACAAAAGACAGCAACCGCGCCATCGAGAACACGCAGTGAACGTTCTACTTCAATGGTGAAGTCAACGTGACCCGGGGTGTCAATAATATTAATTCGATGCTCATCGAACTGTTGGTCCATACCTTTCCAAAAACAGGTAGTAGCCGCAGAAGTAATCGTGATGCCACGCTCCTGCTCCTGTTCCATCCAGTCCATAACGGCTGCACCATCGTGCACCTCACCAATTTTGTGAGATACGCCGGTGTAGAAAAGGATTCGTTCGGTAGTAGTTGTCTTACCAGCATCAATATGCGCCATGATGCCAATATTGCGATACCGCCCGATGGGTGTTGTACGTGCCACGACTGTAACCTATATATATAAAAAAATTACCAACGATAATGAGAAAACGCTTTGTTGGCTTCCGCCATACGATGGGTATCTTCTCGTTTCTTAACAGCCGCACCTCTGTTCTCGGCTGCATCCATAAGCTCGTGCGCTAAACGATGAGCCATAGACTTTTCGTTGCGCTTACGTGCCGCATCAATTAGCCAACGCATGGCTAGTGTCTGACGGCGTGCAGGCCGAACTTCCACCGGCACTTGATACGTCGCACCACCTACTCGACGAGATTTCACCTCAACGGCGGGGGCCACATTTTCTAAAGCTTGCTCCAAAAGCTCGACAGCCCGCTCGTCCGGGGAGCTATTGCGCTCTGCAATTCGATCCAATGCACCATAGATAATGCGCTCGGCAACTGACTTCTTACCGTTGTTCATCACCATGTTCATAAATTTCGCAAGTTTCAGACTGCCGAACTTCGGATCAGGCAGGATCACTCGCTTTGGTGCTTGGGTTCTACGGGACATATGCTTTCTCTACTCTCTATCTATGACTTCGGCCGTTTCGCGCCATATTTGGAACGACCCTGACGTCGGTCTCCAACACCGGCACAATCCAAAGTTCCGCGCACCGTGTGGTAACGCACACCTGGCAGGTCTTTAACACGCCCACCTCTAATCAGTACCACTGAGTGCTCTTGAAGGTTGTGGCCCTCGCCACCGATGTAACTAGTCACTTCAAAACCATTGGTTAGGCGAACCCGAGCCACCTTTCTCAGCGCTGAGTTTGGTTTTTTCGGTGTGGTGGTATAGACACGGGTGCACACACCCCGTTTTTGGGGACTACCCTGAAGGGCGGGCACGGTGCTTTTTTCCACTTTGCTCTTGCGAGACTTTCGCACCAACTGATTAACTGTCGACATAACTTACCTTCGTTCCTCTTTTTTCAAGAGGTAAACACTCAAAGAAACGCAAGGGCCGCCCATGGCGACCCTAGCTAGAATTTCTGTATCAGGTTGGTTTTACTCGGGACCAACCCACGCAAAGCCCCGGAATTCTATGAGTCGGCCGGGGGACTGTCAAGCGGCGCAACCCGCTGATTTGGAGTCTGGCAGAGGATTTATAGAGCCGGTGACTAACCGGCTCTATACCTTCCTACATTAACCTTCAGCTGGGGAGGCTTCTGCGGCCTCAGAATCGCCTGCAGATGCTTGTTCCCCCAAGGAATTTTCCTCAGATTCGGGTGCCTGCTCGGCCATTTCCTCTGGCTTGGCGAACTCCGCTTCCGCAGCTGCCAAAGCCTCAGCAGTGGTGTCTTGCTGTCTGGCACGTTGCCGCTCTTCGTGGAAAGCAGATCCTGTGCCCGCAGGAATCAACCGGCCGACGATGACGTTCTCCTTCAGACCGCGCAAATCGTCCCGCATGCCTTTCACGGAAGCCTCGGTGAG
>JBCCFQ010000101.1:0-8872 GCA_039029655.1 Pseudomonadota bacterium
AGAATGACATCAGTGAAAAGCTTGCAAACCTAGACGGTGTCGCCGCCCATTTGAGTCAGCCAAGAGACGACACCGATGCCGAAAGAGATAAGTTGGCCCTGGAAAAAGCCCGGGACAAACTGGAGAAAAAATCCCACCGCATCCACAAGCTCGAAGCTAATCTAGACCAGAAAAGTCAGGAGATTGATG
The DNA here is from genome assembly GCA_039029655.1 of Pseudomonadota bacterium. Classification (GTDB taxonomy): domain Bacteria; phylum Pseudomonadota; class Gammaproteobacteria; order Steroidobacterales; family JBCCFQ01; genus JBCCFQ01. Next base: position 190 of record JBCCFQ010000101.1, read on the forward strand.
ATCTCACCTCATCGCGAAACCTGGATAGCCAGCGAATCACAGAGCTTGAAAAACTACTTAGCGATTCCGGTCGGGAAATAGGCGAACTTCACGTTGAAATTGAAGCGCGGCGACGAGACATAGAGACACTAGAGAAGGAGCTCTCCGCCTACGCTTCTCTGAAAAAAGAGAGCAATAGTGTCATCGCAAACCTGGCACAAGCCGAAAGTGAGTTGCAAGAAAAGCAAGAGACGCTGGACAAACTAAACCAGAAGCTGGAAAAACAGACAACCAATGTCAAGGAGCTGCAAGAGCTCGACGAGCTCAATCGAGATCGACTGGAAGAACAACACAATCAAGTACTGAAGCTTGAAGGCGAACTATTACAAGCACAAGGAGACTTGAATGATCGGGAATCCGACATCAAGTCACTACAGGGCATTTTGGAGGAAGAACGGCAGGGCAAGAAAACCCTAGAGTCCTACCTCGAGAACAAGGATCAAGAATTAGGCAGTGCAAATGATGTCCACAAGGAACTTCAGGACACCATAGCTAAGCTTGAAAAAGACATTGATGAAAAGCACTCCGGCATCAAAGAGCTGGAGCACAAGGTCTCTACCCTCTATCGGGACATTGACCAACTTAATAAGTCATTAGAAGACCAAGGTAAGGAAAAAAAAGATATCGAAGGGAACCTTAAACAACGGGAGACCTTGATTACCAGTCTGGAGTCCGAGCTAAAAGACACAAGATCACGTATAGACGACGACCTAACCGAATTCGATCACCTACACAAAAAGATTCGCGACCTCAACGAGGTTATCGCAACGAAAGAAAAAACAATTGGCCAGTATGAAGAAGTGCAACGTGAGACTCATGCAACTTTGGAAGGATATGATGCTGACGGTGCCCTTAAAAAGGCACAGATTAAGGAGTTGACCGACGCATTAAACGAGTCTACGGAACAACTCAATAAGACTACTGCAGACCTGGAAGCGCTTTCCAAAGACAAGGACCAGATTCAAGGCAATCTGGAGGAGAAAGAGACCTTACTTGAAACCGAGCTTGCAACTCACGCAAAGACCAAGACACAGGTCGATGCATTAACCAAAGAGTTAGATAACAAGAGCAGAAAATCCACGGCGGCTGAGAATCAGCTCGGAGAACAGAGCAAGATTGTAGATGAATTGCGAGCCGTGATCCGGGAACAGAAGTCGAAAGTCAAGACGGTCACGTCGAAACTAGAATCTGCTAATAATGCACTTGATCAATCGAAACGTGAACTCGAGAAGAGCAGAACCGCTAAGGACGAGTTGCGAGGCAAGGTCGGGGACCACCGACGTGATAAAACAAATCTGAAGAAAGACATCGCAGCGGGCAAGAAGCGAGAAAAGACGTTAAACAGCAAACTCCAAAAACGGCTAAAGGAAATTGAGCAACTCAACCTGGATATGGCACGTTTGGAGGAGATTTGGTCTCAAATTCAATCTTGGGAAAACTCAATTAAAGGATTCAAGTCCGAAATTCGGATCAAGTCCCAACTCATCGACAAACTACAGGATGAGGTCACAGGGTTAAGAGACAGTGTGGGCGATACTAATTCTCAGTCAGAAAGAATCACTGAGTTGGAATCTGCGCTATCGGCTACTAACGAAGAATCAGATACGCTGAAGCGGGACCTAGAAGGAAGCCGGCAGTCCAACGACGCCCTGACCAAAGACAACATTCAAACTCGGGAAAAGCTGTCCGAGGCTGAGGCGGAGCTGGAAAAACGTGAACGAACGATACAAGCTCTGGAACGAGACCTCCAAGACAGCGCCTCTTTTGTCGACTCCCTTCGTGAGGAGATCAACGCCACGGACTTGACCCGGAAGGCCGAGCATATTGATACCGTCACCATCAGTAAGTCTGCCGACCCCCATTTACCGTCGGCAAAACTGTTGCTGTCAAACGATGGGGTTTATAACTCGGAGTTCACCCTTGAGAGTCAGCGTGTAGTCATTGGACGGTCCTCAGATAACGACATAAGAATTCAAAGTGAATTCGTGAGTCGACATCATGCCCAGATCATCAGCACGCCGTTTTCATCAGTGATCGAAGACCTAAATAGTTCCAACGGGATCTACGTCAACTCCAAGAAAGTGAAGAAGCATCGCTTGAAGCATCGGGACATTATAAGGATTGGCAAACATACTTTGATCTATGTCAACGAGGCTGAGCAGTCATCATCCAAGCCGCCGTTGGAAAAGGCGAACTAGAATCTAAGTCACTTACTAACCAGCACGACGATCCGGTACATCCAACCCACCCCGTGTCTCGGTGCCCGACGATATCGTTTCGAACAGTCTCCTGCGACGCATCCCTAATAGATCGAGCTTGTGACTTAGCTGGTGTTCCATCTGGGCCGACTCTGCAAAGTCTGAAACATCGAATCTGCCGCAACAAAACTCCTGATTAATCTGGTGAGGCAGTCGAGCCACCTGAACAAAGCGCAGATCAAACACAACCTGTTGGTTATGCACAAATTGAGGCTGGAGCAGAATTTCCAGCTGACGCTTCCACAACAACCGACCCCATCGCAAACCAAGAAATGGCCAAAGTGTACCAGCGTAAGGTACTAAGCCATGCTTCTTAGCAAGACTCAGAAAAATAGGTCTTAAGGGCCGCAGGCAGTTCTGAAAAAACAGCCACTCCTCGTCTGAAAATATTCCCTGGCTTGGCTTCCCTTCCTTGTTATGCACAAATCACCTCCGTGTGATTTCTCTTATTGTCTACTTTCTATAGTTGGCCACGACTGAGCTGTCAAGTCATAACCCTTTGATGGAAAAACGCTACATATTTGTAAACCAATGGTTATTTGTAGCCTGCAGCTTGAAGGGAAAACAGATGTGCATAGCGTCCATTCAGATTCATCAATTCCTGATGCGTACCCTGTTCCGTCACTCTACCTCGTTCGATCACGACAATATGGTCGGCCATTCGCACCGTTGCGAAACGATGGGAGATCACGATGGCAACCTTGTCCGTCAGCATGGATTGAAATTGTTCGAACACCGCCGCTTCGGCTTCTGCATCTATGGCGGCGGTAGGCTCATCCAATACCAAAATGTCAGCACCCTGGCGCATAAAGGCGCGAGACAAGGCAATCTTTTGCCATTGTCCGCCGGATAACTCACGACCATCCTTGAACCATCGCCCGAGCTGAGTATCAAACCCCTGCTCCATGCCGGCGATAAACTCCCTGGCCATAGCTTTATCCGAAGCGTCTTCCCAACGATCCCGATCTTCGAAATGGCCAACGTCACCCACACCAATGTTTTCCCCAACAATCATTTGATAGCGGGCAAAATCCTGGAAAATAACACCCATGCGTCGTTGGATCGCTGATAACTTCCACTCCTTAAGATCAGAGCCATCCAACAGAATTCTCCCAGTCGTTGGATGGTAAAACCTTGCGAGAAGCTTAATCAGCGTTGTCTTTCCCGATCCATTGTCGCCAACCAACGCTAAGGATTGTCCTGGTCTGATATGTAGCGACACGTTTTCTAGCACATCCTGCTCGGTGCCGGGATAGCGAAACCCAACGTTTTCGAATCGGACACCATCCCCGGGGGCAACACCTTGGTCACGAAAACCATCCTCTTCCTCCACCGCCTGATCAAGAAACTCATATAGATTGGACAAGTACAGGTTGTCCTCGTACATGCCGGAGATGGCTTTGAGAATAGCGGCCACAGCAGACTGTCCTTGTTTGAACAGCAAGAGATACATGGTCATTTCGCCTAAGGTAATGCTGTTGGATACCGTGGAGAAAACAATCCACGCATAGGCGCCGTAGAATGCCGCGGTGCTGACCAAACCAAATAAGAAACCCCAAGTATCTCTCCTTACGACCAGCTTTTTGTCTTCCCGAAACAGCTTATTAAAAATGTCTCTATAGCGATCCAGAAAACGATTGCCCAACTGGAAAAGCTTGACTTCTTTGGCGTGATCTTCTCTTGCTAATACCGTCTCAAGATACATTTGCATTCGCGTTTCTGGCGAACGCCACCGAAACAGTCGAAATGCGTCACCGGAAAACTTTGCTTCGGCGAAGAACGAGGGAAAACCCGCAATGGCAATAATCAGAACCGCCCACGGCGAAAACTGAATCAAGAGAAAGGCATAACTCACTAACGAAATACTGTTTTGCGCCAATCCAAATAGTCTGTTGATAAGACTCAAGGGTCGAGAAGACGCCTCTCTACGTGCCCGGGTTAGTTTGTCGTAGAACTCGGAGTCTTCAAAGTGAGTCATACTGAGTGTGAGTGCCTTCTCAAGAATCAGTACATTGACCTTTTGACCAAGCAAGGCTCTCAACAGCGACTGACAGATAGAAATGCCCCGTTGCACACCAGCGAGTCCAATGACCACACCCGCCTCCAACAGCACATACCGGATAACCGGCGTTAAATCCGCACTGCCACTGCTACTGTTTTGCTCCATGGCAAAGACCACGGAATCGACAATGAGTTTGCCCACGTAGGCAATCACAGCGGGAAGAACACCGGCTAGCACCGTCAGTACACCCAACCAAAGAACTAGGCTCGGTTTGGTGAGCCAAACTAAGTTGAGAGCACTACCGCTGAATCGGAAAACGCCGAAAAACCCCTGCCGCTCCATATCGTTGTTGTTATTGGACATAAGGGGACGAGTTTGGGGCGCGATCAGAAATATTCAAGGGTTTCCCCGAAAAAAAACATGGGAACTCGCTTTATTCACTGGACTCTAAGCATTTGAATATCGGTAAAGCAAACGTGACCGGTGTCACATTTGCGATGTTGTCCCTGAAAGCCGACACTTTTTCGGTTGCCAAAAATTGCCTCGTTTGGTGTATTGATACCGAGCGCAGGTAGTACTTGGCTGAGGTCTCTCTCATGACTCGCATTGTCTTTTTGTTTTTGCTCTTCGCGAGTAGCGCTTACAGCCAAACAAAATCCACCTCACTTACCTATTTTGAAGAGATATCCCCTACGCGCGTTGGCGACACCCAAAGCAAGAGAGGCAACAACAGCACCACGACTCAATTTGACGGGTTTGGGCAACGCTTCGAGTTAAACCTATTCGACAATGCAAGACTGACCAAGACCTTATCACTGCCTTCGGGCATGCGGTTGATGAAAGGTGAACTCAATGGTCGTCCGAACTCGTGGGCTAGAGTGACTCTGGTGAACGACACATACAAGGGCATAATCTTCGACGGCCAAGATTTGTTGGCAATAGATACAAATCCAGACGACCCACAACAACAAATCTTGTACCGCTTACAGGATGTGCATATCGCGCCAGGCTCAATGAGCTGCGGGCAAACTGCGGTTGCCCCGAGAGCAAGTTATGACTCTTTGGTCCAAGAACTGGAAAAGCAATTCTCAGCCCCTGGTGCGACCCAGGAAATATTGGTTTCAGCAGTAGCGGACGAAGCATTTGTTGACGATTTTGGTTCCAACAGTGAGTCAGAACTGCTAACACGCTTCAATGGAGTGGACGGAATATTTAGTGAACAACTGGGCATTCAAATCACCATTGATAGTGTGACGCTGGAAGGCGCTGGAGACGGAACATTTACTACCAGCGATGCCAGCAACTTGCTGGATGAGCTCAGTGACTTTCGATTTAGCACACCCGCACTTCGCAACACCGGCCTAACCCATATGTATACCGGCCGTAACCTGAGCGGAAACACCGTCGGCGTCGCTTTCTTAGGCGCTCTTTGTAGCTCACGCTTTGGTGCTGGACTCAGTCAAGCCGGTTTTGGTGTCATGACAGACACCCTGATAGCCGCACACGAAATTGGCCATAACTTCGGCGCACCCCATGACGGCCAGTCAGGATCCGCCTGCGAGGCCAGCACCGGAAGGTTTTTGATGTCTCCTAGCGTGAATGGGTCTGACGAGTTTTCTCAATGCACCCTCGATGAGATGGCACCCGAAATTGCCAGCGCCAGTTGCCTAACCCCACTAAGCGCCATTGACGTTTCGGTGGTGGCGCAAAACGGTGTGTCCCAGGCGGTAGGTCAAAGCTTCAATTTTCAATTCACCGTTTTAAACAATGGAACTGAAACGGCGAGCAACGTAAATTTTAACGTCACGATACCGAGCTCGGTATCTGTACAATCAGTCAACCCATCCAGCGGAACCTGCACCCAGGCTGCAGGCGGTTACGCCTGTGGTTTGGGTGCCATAAGTGCCGGTGGAAGTGCCTCCGTCGTCTTAAGCATGAGCACCAATCAGTCCGGCTCATTGGAACTTCCGGCAACCGTTTCCACTGACGGAGACGTTAACGGGGCAAACAATGACACCACCGCAACGATTACCATCGAGGCGGCGGGTGACTTAAGCCTGAACTTCGCTTCGTCGATTACTACCGTGCCGCTGTCCACTCAACGTGGAATTCGCCTGAGCGTCAGCAACTCAGGTCCGAATTCTCAATCTAACGTATCGGTTGATCTTAATTCAGGGTCTACGTTCAGCATCCAGTCTATAGATGGCCCTGGAAACTGCTCAGTGTCTACAAACACGGCAAACTGCAACGTCGGCACTATGAATTCGGGTGCGGCCATAGAGTTGACGATCAACGTTCTGGGTGAGGTACTGGGAAATTCGGCCTTATCGGCAACCATTGCGGGCGACCTGACGGACCCGAACACACAGAACGATTCAGTGAGTCAAACCATTAGCGTGGAGCCCCAGGCCAGCCCCAACGACGTCCCAGGCGATGACAGTGGGTCCGGTGGTGGCGGAATGATGGGTATTCTCTCTCTGTTTGCTCTGTGCTGGCTGGGACGACGGCGCACCCGGTCACTTCAACAAAGTCTTTAGGTCGAAGTCAACGTCGGCCGCCTGTTGTGGGCTTAACTGACAGTTGCCACTTAATAGCTTGCGACCAATCATGTGATCAGCCGGGCTATTGACGGAGTCAACTGCTAAGAGCTTTTCGTCTCGAAAATAGAACAAAGAAAACTTGTCTTGATCAACGCGGCCCCGCAATACCTCGTGGTTCGCGCCAGTGGACAGACCTGCGATTTGCAACTTCAGGTCGAATTGATCAGACCAAAACCAGGGCACCGCATTGTAAGGCTCGAGAGTACCCAACAATGTGGACGCCGCCGTTTTTGATTGATCTATAGCATTTTGTACAGACTCCAATCGGATTCTGTTTTGTGCGTACGGGTTGAGATGATTAGTGCAGTCACCGGTAGCAACAACGTTTGTAGCAGATGTCCGAGCAAATTCATCGACTACGATGCCATTGTCACAAACTATGCCAGCAGATTCCGCAAGCTCTTGATTGGGAATAACACCAATGCCGATCACCACGAGGTCCGCAGCGTACTGTGAACCATCGGCACACACTACAGAATCGACTTGACCATTCGTCTGGGAAAATTCATCAACCTTAGCGTTAAGTACGATCTTCATGCCACGTGACTGATGTGCAGACAAATAAAAGTCCGAAATGAATGGCGAGACCACCCGTCCCAACAAACGGTCTGCACCTTCCAAGCATGTCACTTCTTTGCCCATCTTGGTGGCACTGGCAGCCACTTCTAGACCGATGAATCCGCCGCCAATGACCACCACACGCTTTGCCTCTGCCAGCTGCGTCTGAATCCTTAACGTATCGCTCAAACTTCTTAGGTAGTGAACATTGGACGCGTCGGCACCATTGAGAGGAAGCTCTCTGACACGAGCACCGGTTGCCAACGCCAAGGCGTCGTATTCTAGCGTGTCACCACTACTTAGTTGCAGAAACTGCCCTGCAAGATCGATGGACGATACGCGGTGATCCAATAAAACGTGAATCTCTCGCTTGGCGTAGTACTCCTGCGGTCTAAAAAGTAACTTCGCTTGAGGAATATCGCCGGTCAAAAACCCCTTCGACAATGGTGGGCGATGATAAGGTAGGCTTTCTTCTTCGGAAACCAGCATCAGTTCCCCTGAGAAACCGCCACGCCTAAGACTATCCGTTAACTGCAGACCAGCCTGACCACCACCAACAATCACTATTTTCTCGGCCAACTTAAGCACCACCCATTTTCACTAGTTCGTTTTGAAACACCGTCCAGGCCTCCCCATCCAGAGAGGGAAACGCCTCTTGCCCCACACCCACAAGAGCTTTGGCACCTGATTGGTCAACGGCCAGCTTCAAATGTACCAACATGACTCTTAAGTTCATATGAATGCTGTCAACGTCGTTGATGTCCTGGGACTCCAAGCCCATTGCCATAGCCTTCTGTTCCAGCGCTTGCAGAAGTAGCTTCTCTGAGTGGAGCTCCAAACCCTTGGTTTGACTTCGCAGGTCATCGGTGTCCTGATCGCCCAACTGTGCTCCCTGGTGTTTGAGCCAACGCCTCACCTGTCTAAAAGGTTTAACCACTGCGCCATCCCAAGTGTCTGACAGATCACAGCACTCTCGAATAAACGCGGGTTGCATCTGGCCATAGCGCTTTGTGGACCACATCAAAAACAAAAGTAAAGAAACATTCAACCGGCAATTATCCTGCAAATACAAGCAGGCCTCTTCCACACCCGGTTGCGTGTAAAGCTGACTGGCGAAATCCCAAAGCGACTGCTCACCCATTCGATACTCTTGCAGAAATGATCCACCAACGACATGATACAATGCCCCGCAAAAAAACAGCATCCCTTATCTAAATCAAGAGGAA
>JBCCFQ010000102.1:0-8834 GCA_039029655.1 Pseudomonadota bacterium
ATTCGCCAAATATTCGCCGTTAACGCAAACATTTTCATTCGCACCCTGGCGTTAATGTTCTCTTTCGCCTTCATGACCGTTCAAAGTAGTCGATTAGGCACTTTAGTATTGGCGGCCAACACGCTACTACTTAACTTCCAGACTTTTATGGCCTATGGGCTGGATGGATTCGCTAATGCCGCCGAGGCTCTGGTGGGAAAAGCCATAGGAGCGAGAGAAAGAGCTGGCCTACTGCGTGCCGTACAAGTATGTCTGCAATGGTCGTTCGGTGTATCGCTGATATTCGCCGTGGGCTATTGGTTTCTCGGAAGCCATTTGGTTGAGCTGTTAACAAGTCTACCGGAGGTGCTTAGCACCGCAAGCGAGTATCTGCCCTGGGTGGTAATACTGCCCATCATCTCTGTCTGGAGTTTCGCCTACGATGGTATTTTTGTTGGCGCTACAAAAGCACGGGAAATGCGAGATGCCATGGTGTTATCAACCTTTGGCGTTTTCGTGCCGACTTGGTGGATGTCTAAAGGCTTAGACAACCACGGACTTTGGCTCGCTTTTTCCCTCTTTATGTTAGCTAGAGGCGTATTCATGCATTTGTGGTTTAGACGCATGTTGTCTCGTGGGGACTTTTCTTTCGGTAAGCGGCTTAGCGACCACAATGTAGCGTAACGGTCCTCTGGGGGTCAGTGCATCAAAAGGATAACAAGTCACTAGCGTGAGGGTTTCTTCTGTCACGCTCAGATCCAAATGGGCTAATCGACTGTCCACCACCTGGGCGTGCAGAATCTCGTAGGTGCGTTGCTGGCCGTCAATCCATTTCAACTGGACTTCTGCGCCAAGCTGAACATCTTGGAGAAATGAAAAATGGGTGTCTCGGTGTCCTGCCACCACTAGGTTACCGTTTTCCCCTAACCGGGCACTGGCCAACAGATGACCCGGACCAAAAGCCAGATTGCGACCACTGGCACCCGCCAATACGATTTGATCAACGTCATGGTCTTCCACGAGAAGCCGAGCCACCGGATGTGTATCGGCCCAGGGCCAAGGCGGTGTGGGCTCCCCCGCCAGACCCTTTTGCCACGACCATTGCATAAGGACTTGCGCGACTTGTGCCTTGGCAACAAGGTATGTACCTTCCAGCAATTGAGTCACCCCGAGACACAAAAAGACCAGAGCCAGCCACTTCATACCGGTCTTCTTATGCGCCGCATGTTGAGAATCGCCAAGGACCATAGGCTCAAGATGAAGCCAAACAGAAGTTTTAACTGCCAATTAGTGGCCGTCGCCGGAAATTGTGTACCCGCCGGTAAATGATTGGGCACTTTGTGGCTTTGCTGTTGATCAGGGTTAGGATTGATAGGGGTTTTGTCCACTGCTACTAGACTGGTGTAGGGGGTCACCAGGCTATGCTCCAAAGCGATGGGCACCACCTTCTTTTTTATTTCCTCAAGGTCCGTACCAAGAATTTTTTGATCTAACAAGGCCGCTATTTTATTGCGTGCCCAAAGTTTGGCTATACCGCTTTGTAGTCTAGGTACGCCCGAATGCACTTGGCGCTTCCAAGGTACTTGATTGATGAAACCAGATATGGACGCTTTGTCCAGAGGTGAGTCAATCTTTGCTGCAAAGACCAATGGCTCTCCTTGATACAGATCCGGGATACGCTTCGGCCAAACTTCTGCGTTGAATGATGAGAACTGTACCGCTAGGTCTGTTAAGGCTGGAGACTCCAACTTATCAAACAACACCGTCATCTTCTCTATGACTTGATCTTGGGAGCTGATGTAGGTGTAACTTCCACGCCCAAAACGTGCAGCGGATCGCATAAAGTAGGTATTTGGGGCACTCCCTATACCCACAGTAAACAACCGCGTATCACCCAATTGACTCTGTATGTATTGAAAAAGAGCATCCTCATTACCAACGCTCCCGTCGGTCACAAAGATGACTTGTCTGAGTAACCCAGAGTCAGGTTGGTCTGCCAAGGCGAGAGCTAGAGCGCGATGCATTTCGGTGCCGCCATCGGCACTCAATCGAGAGACAAAGTCCTTAGCCTGATCCAGGCTTTGCTGTGACACGGGCAGGGCTCGATCAAACAGCCGCCGGGCGTCGCTATCAAAGTCTATAACATTGAAGTAGTCGCCTGGCTTAAGCTTATCTAAGGCCATCATCAATGCAGCCTTTGCTTGAACAATAGATACACCACCCATTGAACCGGAACTGTCTACCACCAGTATGAGCTCTCTGGGTAAGCCGGATTTTTGCTGGCTCACATCAGGTGGATACACGTTAAACATAGCGTAGTGCTGACCATTGACCTCCTCCAAAAACATCGTGGCTTCCGGAGATACGCCAAGGTGAGGTGTCCAGCTCAGCTCAAAGTCTCGATCCATGGGAACCAGCGTATCTTGTAGCCGAACCGAGTATCCACGCCCGGTGTCATTAGTGACGATAGCGTGATTTGTACTTGATATCTGCGAGAGGCTGAGTCCGGCATCAAGATTCACTTCAATCTCAATCAGGTTTAGTCGCGGTACTTCATCACTCATCATAGGGGGCGAGATTGCCACTAGGTCGTTCGACCAAGTATCGGCAGACTCAAATGCAGGAGCACTGGGGTCCAAGTTTGCCTGTAGTGGCATATAGCGTGGTGTTAGCGTCATTGGAAAACGCAAACCAAACGTGCCGTTGTCAAAGCTCACGGTTTGCTGGTAACGAATCTCAACCTCCACAAACTCTTGCGGAGGAACGTTTGCAACAGAGGTTGTAAAAAGATTCGGTCTTGATTGTTCAACAAGCCCCGCAGCTTTGCCTTGGGACTTTGCCTTTGTATAGGTCTTTTTGGCTTGAAGTTTTTCTTGAACGACGCCTTGTATTTCCCGCTCACCTATTCTAATGGTCATACCATCCACGGCGGCATCGTCAATCAGTGGAAACGCGTAAATGGCTTCTTGCCATTCATTCGTGGTGTTTTGGAACACTTGGGTTAGAGTGCCGCGGGCGATAGTACCGGTAATGTCCAGCCCTACGTGGGACTGCAGAGTGGGGATGTCAATCAACCTACCTTGAGTCTTAAAAAATAGCTGACCTCCCTTTACATTGGACAAACCATTGGCCGAAGCAGCACCGGACAACAGAATGAGCACCAGGGAGACGACAAAGCCAAAACACCAAAAGCGGTCGTCACTCAATCGCGACGGTTTTTTTTCTTCACTGATACCCGGTGGCCCGTTACGGGTGAAATTTTGGGCAGGTAAGGTTTTCATCGGAATAAATCTCCAAAAATCGAATGGTCGGGCGTCACAGTCATGTCTATCCACCACACTGTGATCAGCACTGCGAGTATCCAAACTACGAAGTGGGGCCAGCGTTTGCTCGACTTACGGGAAGGTCCATGGTTTTGCGTGATCAGCTGTCGCACGCCTAAGTCCTTAGGACGGGCAAACTTCAGGTTTTTATCGCTATCTGACTCAAACATGGGAAAACTCGGTGTTGGCATTTGCTTCATCTCTAGAAACTCTGTTAACTATTAGGCTTGGACGAGTTGTCTTTTCTGAGGCGACATTCGGGCAATCCGATGAAAGAATGTGGCAAATTGTGGCAAAGGAGTTGATGACGAGAGATGAGCAAAAAAATCGCCATCGTCGAAGATGAACCAGAAATTTTGGCCAACTATGTTGCTGCCTTTACGAGAAATGGATACGAAGTCTCAGGCTATGAGAGTCGCACCGCCGCCTGGGCCGTTCTCCAGGATCAACTCCCTGATTTGGCCATTATCGATATCAATCTGGGGGAGGAGATCGAGGGTGGCTTCGATCTGTGCCGACAACTCCGAGGACTTTCTTCAGAGCTTCCGATTATCTTCTTAACAGCTCGAGACAGTGAGTTAGATACCATTTCGGGACTAAGGCTAGGCGCCGATGACTATTTAACTAAGGACATCAGCCTGGACCACCTTATTGTCCGTGTAACTGCCCTATTCCGGCGAATCAATGCAATCAAGAAAACCACTCAGGAGAAGGAGCATTTGATTGCTCGCGGACCACTTGTTCTTGATCAAGAGCGTATCCAAGCCACTTGGAAAGAGACCGTCGTGACATTAACCGTGACGGAGTTTTGGCTAGTTCATGCCTTGGCTCGTTTTCCTGGACATGTGAAAAGCAGGCAGCAACTCATGGATGCAGCTAATGTCGTGTTGGATGACAATACAATTACCTCCCACATAAAACGCATCCGCAAAAAGTTTCAGTCGATAGATTCTGAATTTTCGGGCATAGAAACCGCATACGGTATGGGATATCGTTGGATCGATCCATAAGGTTGGTCTTCCGGTTTGAACTTACGAACCCAACTTTTTTTAGTCAGCCTGCTAACCCTAACGTTGCCATGGGCCAGCTGCCAGTACGTACGAGAGATGGAGGACGTACAGCGCACAATTCAGAAAAACTCACTTCAAAGTACAGCCGAAACCATTGCTCACACCATTCCACCAGGCTTGAACCTCGATCCTTTCTTGAGCAGAAAGAGAAGTTCGCCGTCGGACACTTACGCATTCCGTCTTACAGCCACACCTACGATGGACGGATACGCCAATGATTGGGGACTCAGCGAAGATCACATTCGTGTCTTTAGACCGATTAGCGCCGATCATGATCTTGTAGTTAGGAGCCTTGTTGCCCGAGACAACAATTACATCTATGTCCATCTGAGTGTGATGGATAATGAGGTGGTTTACCCAAACGCCACCGGCGCTCAGGGTGATGCAGTCTTGGTCAACGTATTAGCCCCTGACTACACCCACAACCGTTACACCGTAAATACCATCGCCCCAGGACCCATTTCTGTCTCAATCAGAGGAGAAAGTCCGGCCAATCGACGGCTGTCTGGTTTCTGGCAGGAAACCAGCGCAGGGTATAACGTGGAATTGCGGCTACCAATAAGAGATGTGGGTATTCGACTGGGTTTCTTAGTGAAAGACGTTGATGGAGATGGTTCCACTTTTTACCTGGGTAGTCTGGCACCCACAGGAACGGCTATTGGGAGCAACTTGGAGGGACTGCCAAACTTTTTGCGCTCTACCAGTGACACGCTGGAAGACAACCTGGAAGTTTTTATCGACTCAAACTTAAGAATTCGTGTTATTGATACCGGCGGCTGGGAACTCGCAGATTTAGGTAGCGTCGCTTGGCCTACTGCTACTGATGAGGGACTTCAACAAAGTATTTATAGACGCATCATCAATCCAGCCAGCACGTCTTTTTCTCTATCAGAGCAACCCGGTCGTCTTAGCACACACTTCCTGGATCGTGCGCTAACCGGCCAATCCACGTCTATTTGGCAGCCAGTATCCAGGCGCAATGGGGCATTGGTTTCCACCGCTGTGCCGATCCAAGATGGCACTGAGACAACCGCGGCACTTGTATTGGAAAAAGCACACCCAGATGTACTTCTGCTGGCTGAGCAAGACAGTGTTTCGTTCTTGAATCGCAGCATACTAATTACTCTGGGCGTCGGCTTGGTGCTTCTTGCCTACGCCAGCTATTTGTCCCTTCGGATCCGTCGATTAAAAGAAGCAACTGATCGTGCAGTTTCCCAAGACGGACAGCTCCGCTCGGACTTTTCGCCAAGCGAGAAGACTGACGAACTGGGAGATTTATCTCGCACTTTTGGTACCCTGTTGGAACGGGTTCGTGAGTACACCAACTATCTTGAAGCCCTGGCGGGACGGTTGTCCCATGAGATGCGTACTCCACTCACTGTCGTACGGTCATCTTTGGACAATCTAACCTCCATGGATCTCGATCCGGAGGCCAACGACTTCACTCATCGAGCGCGAGATGGCGTTGATCGTCTGGCCAGTATCCTCTCCGCCATGACCGAGGCCCGCCGCTTGGAGCAAAGCATTCGAGATCATGAATTGGTGAGGTTCGATGTCACAGAGTTATTGAGACAAAACGCACTTGCTTTTCAACAAATCCACCAAGAACACAAGTTTGTTATGGACATTAAACCGGAGAGTCACACCTTGTATGGCTCACCTGAGTTGATCAGTCAGCTGCTAGACAAACTGGTTAACAACGCGGTGGACTTTTGTGACGAAGAGAAACTAATTGGGATCGAATCGTCTGTGAGAGACTCTGTGTTTAGTCTGTCGGTCTGGAATCACGGTGGACCACTGCCAAACACAATGACAGGTAGACTGTTCGACTCCATGGTATCGATACGCGAGAAGGAATCCCGGGGGGGTCACCTTGGCTTAGGCCTCCATGTGGCCAAGATGATAGTCGAGTTTCATGGTGGGAAAATCCGCGCGCAAAACCTTGAAGCAAACGCAGGGGCTTCCTTTACCGCAACGCTAACAGACGTTACCCCTGATCAAACCAATCCCATTGAAGGTTGAGTCACAGACTGATGCGATGGAATCGATAGCCCAATAGCAAAGCCGCGGTGGATAGACCTGCCACCAAAGCCCACCAAACATATTGGGGGCCCATGGCAAGAATGACTCCAAACACATAGGCCATGGGAAACCCAATGAGCCAATAAGCAACGACGCTGATGGCGAGGGGAGTCCGTGTATCCTTAAATCCACGCAAAGCCCCCATGGCGCCAACTTGGAGACCGTCGGAAATCTGGAAAAACGCCGCAACGGTTAACAAAGTCAAAGCCACAACCACCACCTGGGGATCATCCGTATAGAAGCTGACAATGGTCTCTTTGAATATGATGAGCAGTAGGGCAGCACATGCCATGAACAAACCACAGATGGCGATACCGACGATGCCAGCTTGTCGGGCGTTAGCCGATTGGGAACGACCCAAAGCATGTCCCACACGAATGGTGATGGCGGCCGTAATCCCCAACGGCACCATAAAGGTCATCGCCGCATAGTTGATGGCAACTTGATGAGCTGCGGCTTCAAAGATACCCAAACCCCCCATGAGAATACTGGTAGCGCCGAAAAGGCCTACCTCCGCTAACAGCGTCAACCCAATGGGTACACCCAAAGCAACCAGTTCTTTTAGCAAAACGGGGTCAGGCAGGCGGAAGTTTTCGAAAATCTTAAGTGGCTTGTAGTCTCGATTGCGACTGACGTAAATCAGCATGAAGAAAAACTGGCACCACATGGCTAGGGCAGAAGCCCAACCACAGCCAACGGCGCCCATGGCAGGCATACCTAATTTGCCAAACATGAAAATGTAGTTAAACACGCCATTTAGAATGAGAGTGATCAACGCCATCCACATAATGGGCTGGGTTTTTCCAATACCTTCACTGGTGAAACGCAGAGTTAGGAACGCGTAGATGGCTGGTAAACCGAAAGAGATTGCCTTCAGGTACCCTCCAGTTTTTGGAATCAACTCCGCTTCTAACCCAAAAACGACGACCAAACGGTCTGAGAACTGAAGTAGCACGAATAATAGGATGGCAAGACACTGAGCCAGCCAAAAGGACTGTTGGGTGTAGGGACCTACCGATTCAGGCGCCTGGCTGACGAAGCGTTGTGCAACGATGGGACTAAGGGCTAATAACGTTCCTAATCCAAAAATAAAAACGATGCTCCAAAAACCACCGCCCACCCCAATGGCAGCGAGATCCAAGGCACTGATGCGCCCGGCCATAACGGTGTCCGTGGTACTCATCCCCATAATGGCTACGTTGTTGGCAACAAGCGGCAAAGCCAATTTGATGAGCTCCTTACTCTCCTGGACTTTGCCAATGGTGGGATGATTGGTCATGCACAACCTGCTTTTTGAGGACGCCGCACTCTAGCATGGGGCGCCCATCCCGCCACCACCCAAAAGCAACTCATTTCTGAGTTGGCTTTGGTTATGCACCCATGCAGTTGACTTTGGGGAGTAGACATACATACTGGTCGGTATGTTGCGAATCTGAATAACTTAAAGCTAACTATGAAACAAGCGGATCAAACCAGAGAATCAATAATATCAGCAGCTTACGAGGAAATGTGGGCTCAAGGCTTTCGCTCGGCCAGCATCGACAAAATCCTTCGTCGAACTGGGGTAACCAAAGGGGCGCTGTATCACCACTTTCCCAACAAGGCCAATCTTGGACATGCCGTGATTGATGAAATGCTCCGACCTCAGATGGAGTTGACCTGGGCCCAGCTCCGCGACCCGTCGTTGGATCCCATCGACAGCATGTTGCGTTGGATCGAGGAACGAGTGGAACTGGCGGACACCCAAAGCATGATGCTGGGCTGTCCTGTGAACCATCTGGTTCAAGAAATGGGCGCCATCGATGAGGAGTTCAGAGCTCGCCTGGAGGACATTCAGTCGGGTTGGCGTGATGCTTTGGAAACAGCCCTAGATAGCGGCCAGCAGCGAGGTTTGGTTCGCAAGGAAGTCAACGCGACACAAGCAGCCACTTTCTTGGTGGCGTCGTACAGCGGTTGCATGACCCTGGCGAAGTCCTCTCGGAGCAAAGTGTTGTTTGCGGGATGCATGGCCGGTATGGCCGACTATGTTCGTCAGCTAAGACCCCAAACTTCAAAGGAGTAAATGATTATGGGGAAGCATGATCTTGCGACCGTGCGGTTCGCGGAATTTATTATCCGCTGGCGGTGGGCAACCATCTTACTGACGCTGGTTTTTGTTACTGCAGCTGGATACGGTAGCACAAAGCTGTTTTTCAAAAACGATTACAGAATCTGGTTTAGTGAAGAAAATCCCCAGCTTCAGGCTTTTGAAACTCTGCAGGACGTCTACGCATGATGTTGCACAAGGAGACAGAAAGCTGGGCAGAAGCTTGCAGTGACGGTTTCATAATGCTTCTCTGCCATGTGTATGACTGTGTGTGTGTGCCTCATTGCTCAGCCA
>JBCCFQ010000103.1:0-8828 GCA_039029655.1 Pseudomonadota bacterium
AAAAAGAATCCTTCTAAGGAAATTGGTTGGTACGAGGTATCAACCACCGAAGAAGGCAAGCATGATCGTTTGCTCCAATTTTTTTCTACCTCTCAGCCGATTTTTCAATGGCATTCAGATACATTCGAATTGCCGCGGGACGCTGTGCTGCTGGCTCGCAGTGAATCCTGCATCAACCAGGCGTTCCGATACGGCAACAATGCCTATGGTTTTCAGTTTCATTTAGAGGTCAATGCGCCGCTCATAGAGCGTTGGCTAACTGTCGATGCTCATCAGTCGGAACTCGCGTCGGTTGGCGGTGAGTCCAAGGCCTACCAAATCAGAGAAGCAACTCAACGATACATACAGCAAAATGAGATACTCGGGCGACAGACTTTCTCGGAGTTTCTGGCTTTGACAGGCAGTCGAACCAGAAAAAGAATTCTAAAAACGCGATAGGGTGTACTAGAACAGCATGCCAGCCAGCTTACGGCGATAGTCCCGAACCATTGCGGCATCACTGGCAATCTCGAAGATACCCAAAACGCTTTTTCTCGCGAAATCGTCCTCGAAACTACGGTCCTTTTTGATGACTAAAAGCAAGTGATCCAATGCTTGCGGGTAGTCCCCGGCTAGCAATCGAAGGCCGGCAAATTGTACTTTGGCATCGAGATCGTTCTCATCCGATGACAATCTACCGGCCAGTGTTTCTTCACTAGCGGATTCGGACAGTTCCATCAGACGAATGACAGCTTTAAACGCTTCCGTGTCAGGATCCCGCATGTCGGCATGCGATGTGACTTCTGCCAGGAATTGCGTGGCACCTTCCCATTGACCCAGTCTTAAGAGCAATCGTAGTTTCTCTAACTTAAGCTTTAGGTCTTCCGGGTTGGCTGCGATAGCGCTCTCTATTTCCGCAAGGGCGTCTTGTGGATTCATTTCTTCAACGCCCGCCTCTGTTTCGCCAGGTAGTGCGTCACCCATATGTTTCTCGACGAATGCTCGTACCTCACCTTCAGGTAGGGCACCCATAAATCCGTCGACAATTTGTCCATCTTTAACTGCCAATACGGTTGGTAAACTTCTGATGTTCAAATGTTGAGCCAACTGCTGTTGTTCATCAGCGTTGGCCTTTGCTAGTACCACCAAGCCACCCAGGCTTTCGACAACCTTGGTCAGAATGTGTGTCAATTGCTTGCATGGGCCACACCAGTCCGCCCAGAAGTCCAGTAAGACCAATACGCTTTTTGATCTTTCTATGACATCGGCTTCGAAAGTGCTGATGTCGATAGAGTAAATGTGTTCGCTGTCAGCCATTGGGCCTCCGGTGATTGCGTTGGGCGACGTTGCGGGGGAGCTATGATACTCTGCTCCCCGAAAAAACCATATACCCATCGAAAATACCTTCCATGAGATATTCAAAGATCGGCCTGGCCGTTGTTGTGATTGCTATTTTGTTTGGTTTGTCGCAAGTGCTGCCAATCAGGTCGTGGCTTTTTGCGCTTTATGATTGGACGAAGGTCAATCCGGGTATGAGTGCCGTAGCTTTTGTGTCCTTGTACTCAGCGTGGTTGGTTCTGGTCTTACCCGGGGTTTTTCTGGTGATCGCCGCAGGGTTCTTGTACGGCTTTGTCAATGGACTGGCCTTGATTCTGGTAGGCCATGTTATTGGTTCAACTCTTGCTTTTTTGATTTCCAGAAATCTAACAAAGTCTTTTGTGGAAAAGCGACTGGGTAGTAGTGTCAAATTAGAGGCGATCGACGGCGCGATTCGAGAAAGCGCCTTCACCATCGTTTTCCTGGCAAGGTTGTCTATGGTTTTGCCTTACAGCCTGCTGAACTACGCATTCGGACTCACCTCTGTTGGCTTGAGGGATTACATAACCGCATCCTTGCTGGGTATGGTGCCGCCTTTTGTCTTGTTCGTTTTCCTCGGCACTACGGCGGACGATCTTGCCTCAATCGTCAATGGCGAGGTGGGTCTCGACGATCACGCCTGGATTGTGGCGGTATTCGGCGTGGTTATGATCATCGTGATCATTGCCTATATCGTCAGAAAGGCCAAAGTCGCTTTAAATTCCAAGTTAGAGCAGTACGAGCACCCTGCGAATACAGTGGAAAATCGCTAACGATCGCTACCGATGCATTGATCCAAGAACATAGAGGTTGCGTTTAAATAATAGTCTCGGTTGGCCTTCTTACTAAATCCGTGTCCTTCATCTTTTGCCAAGAGGTACCAAACGTCCTGCCCGTTCTCTCGTATCTCCCTGACCATCTGCTCTGATTCAGAGGCAGGGACACGCGGATCATTTAGTCCCTGCACCACAAAAAGCGGTTTTGTGATGTTTTTTGCATTGTTGGTTGGAGATATACGGTTCAAGAACTCCCGCATCTTGGGGTCACGCTCATCGCCGTACTCTGGTCTCCTCAAGTCTCGCCTATATCCTTTGGTGTTCTGCAAAAAGGTGACAAAGTTGCTGATGCCCACAACGTCTACGCCACACGCAATGGAATCATTAAAATTGGTCATGGATGCCAATACCATGTAACCACCGTAGGAGCCGCCGTAGACCGCTACCCGGTTTTGATCCAACTCAGGTTGTTCGGCAATCCATTCTAGTAACATTCCTATGTCCTTGACGGAATCCTCTCTCTTAAAACCGTTATCCAACTTCAGATAACTCTTTCCATATCCTGAGGAACCCCTGACGTTGGGAACCAAAACAGCGTAATTTGATTCGTTCACAAAGTATTGGGTTGACCAAGAAAACAATGGTCTAGACTGACCCTCTGGACCTCCGTGAATTCTCACCAGGACAGGGAAGGGTCCTTCGCCCTCAGGTTTGTAGTAAAACGCAGGTATCTTTCGAATCTCCCGATCTTTGCGGTCAAAGGTCTCGTAGTGAATAAGTTTTGGTTCGGCAAACTCGTCCACATTCAATCCGCCAACTTCACTGGCGGTCCAGCGTGACAGCTGGCTGGTCTCAATATCCAGAGAGTAAACATCGGCCGGAGACGTTGGTGCGTTCAAAACCAGCCCAAGATTCCGGCCGTCACCACTAAACCTAAGTCGAGAAACTACTCCCAACGGGAGGTCAACTTTTTCGTATTCGAGTGTCGTGGGGTCCATGAGATAGAGTTGACTGGCTCCATTCTCGTTGCTGGTAAATGCGATTTGCTCACTTGACGATTCAAGTTCGTCAATATTCCATGGAATCTCGTTGGTAATCACTTTTTGCTGGCCTGAATCCAGATCGAGATACCTCAGTTTTTGGAACTCCTCATCTTGATCCGAGGTTAGAAAAACCCCTTTTCCATTCGGCGCCCAAACGGCATCTCCATAGCCAATAGGTGCGTCATGGGTATTGAGTTGTTGTAGCGAACCGGTGGTGACGTTTAACACATAGTAGTAAGACTCGTTAATTGAAACATATCGGTTTATCAGCACACGGGAATCGTCTGGTGACCATTGCACAGGAAACCAGGTTCCGCCTTCATCAAGCACGATTCGAGGGTTTTCGGGATCCTCAAGGTCTGCCACATAAAGGTCCCAGTCAATATTGTTGCGTTTGGTGCTGTAATAGATGAAACGACTCCCATCGTTTGACCAAAGCGCCCCGCCATTTCGCGATTGTCCATCCGTAACCATCTTGTATTCCCCATTACTTAGATTCATGAGAAAGACTTGATAGTACTCACTGCCGCCCACGTCCTTGGTAAACAAGAGCGAGTCTTCTTCCGGCGATACACTAACGGCCCCGACTGGCTCGTCGAAAAAAGTGATTTGTCGGCGAAGACCCATAGGTGATGAGACAACATGGATTTGGGTGGTTTCTGCAAATCGAGTGGAAATAATGGCTGCACCGTCGTGAGCTCGCCAGCCATTGAGTACGGCAAATCGCGTGTTTTGGTATTGGGTCATCGAGTCCTTGATGTCAGATGGGATCGTTGGAATATCCTCCATCACTAAGTTTCCGACCTCTTTGCGTTCCACTGCATGCGATGCAATTGGCAATGAAAGAATGGAGAGTAGGAATAGGTGCTGAGCTTTAAACATAGTGTATCTCTTGAATTTCTTGTCGCCGAGATCGAAAGAAGAGTAGTCCAGTTAGGTAGCCGAAACCGGCACCACTGACGTGTGCAACGAGATTGATGCCCGACTCACCAGTGTCGCTGAAGAGTTTGTAGAGATCCCAGCCGATATACCAAGTTGCCAGTATCCATGCGGGGATTACGACAGTCCTTATTACCAAGAAGCAGCGTATTTTCCCGCGGGGTAAAAAGAAAACAAACAGGGCGACCATAGCCATAACTACGCCGGAGAGTCCTACCGTTGGGGCAGGGTGACCGGTGGCAATGGCAGACGCGGAGTACATTATCCCCGTGAACAATGCCGTTACCATCACCAATACAGAGAAAGTTATTGGCCCGACAATTAACTCCACGGCTGCCGCAAACGCAAAAAAGAAAAAAAGGTTGCCGAATAGATGGAGCCAGTCCGCATGAGCAAAGACTGCGGTAATCATGTTCAACGGGTTCCAACTGATGGGATCGTACCAAAGTGTCTTGGTTAAATAGTCAGGAGCTAGTCTGGAAAAGTTGTCGTATTGCTGTTGCAGCATGTCAGTTACCATAGCGCGACTATCTTCTTCGCTGAACGCGGACAAGCCTCGTGAAGATTCCGTCAATTGTCGAAGTCGAGAACGAGTGTCCGTCGATGTGTGTACCTCAAGCAGGAAGTTCCGACAGTCCAATACCTCTGGACCAGTTTGCAAGGTTGACAGGATCATTTCAAAAAAAGGAGAGGTCTTTTGACAATGTTCTGCAGCTGCTTGCAGCACAGCCCTATTGCTGACCACTTGGGAGTAGTGGATGTAGATGC
The DNA here is from genome assembly GCA_039029655.1 of Pseudomonadota bacterium. Lineage (GTDB taxonomy): Bacteria > Pseudomonadota > Gammaproteobacteria > Steroidobacterales > JBCCFQ01 > JBCCFQ01. Next base: position 4,862 of record JBCCFQ010000103.1, read on the forward strand.
ATGCAGTGCATATCAAGGTTGTAACCAGCGGAAAAATCTTCAGTTCGAGATCAACCCGATATGGAAAAAACATACTATGTCTTCAAGTTGCGATGATGCACAGCGTCGTTGGTGATTGCTACACCACTCAACGATGCCAATAACAGTTGTTGGGGGTTGCGGCTGATACCGGATGAAATTGAATTCTGGCGATTGGACGAAAAATGGATCGTCCTAAGGGTAGAGACGAGCAGGCCCAAAACTGGTGCGTCACTGCTTATTGGCGCGCCCGTTTCATCCATTCTGTCCCCTGAAAAAACCGAAATTAATGAAAAATCGTGAATTGCTTCACATCTGGTTCAGGGTCGGAGCATATACTGTTGTTTAGAAGATCAGCAACTATTTTCGAGGGTAAACCTTTCTCGAAAACAAACGATATGTAGAGGTATCAAACTCGAAATAGCGCCAACAAAGCCGCGAGGTGAAAATGATGCTGAGCAGCACACGAGAAAGTGTCCTAAAAGTCCGCAATCTGCGTGAATTTTTTCGCGAATCGGTGGACTCTGCGATTTCAAACCAGCAGTTGAGCGTGACTGATCATACCAGCCATTATGTGGTCAACCTGTTGACGCTATTCGCCAGGTCCGAGGAGTTTTATCGGGACAGCGCCAGTTCCAAGTCTGTTGATCCTCTCGCCAGGATTCTGGCCCGCGCGCTAGCCAGTGAATCGGAGGACGAGCGAAACTTTGGTCTTCAGCGTTTGGGGGATATTGCCTTGTTTGTCGCTGGTTTCTTTTCAAAGAGTTTAGAGGACTCCGCTGTCGATAAAGGTTATTACGTGGATATGGGCGGCAACGCTTATGGGTGTCTCGCCGACTATGTTAGAGGAACCACGCGCGGGCGTGCCATAGGGCCTGTATTTAACGAGTTGGCATTTAAGTTTGTCGATATTGTCGATGTGTTAAATGAAGTCAGAGATCAGTCAACCATTGCTTCGGCCACAGATGTTCTTGAGATTTACAAGAGCTGGCAAAAAACAGGAAGTAAAAGAGCTGCCCAGGCACTAGAAAAGCTTGGTATTGCGTTGTTCCCGACATCAACGTCAAGACACTAAGCAGTGAAACTTCTGGGGTACCTACAATCACTGCTGTCTACGGTTTACGATCTCAACGACGTTCCGGATGTCCGCTCTTTTGTTTTTAGCGACCGTGAGCTGCTCCGGGAATTAACCCACGGCCGCGACTATGTCAGCACTACTGAGAGCTTGCTGATCGCAGAACAAGACAGTGAATTATTCATGTCTCTATTTTTGAATGATGAATTGCTGGCTAGGCTTAAACGCACGAATCCGGTGCGTTCGTTAGATGCGGACAATGCCAATGACTTCTGGGCCGCTCTTGAGGGCGTGAGTCACTTTGTTTACGTTGCGAACAAGGCGTCTCAAGATAGACGATTTTCGCTACTGGAATTAGAGCTGCAGGCGGAGATAGACAAGTTCATCGCGAGTTTGTTTTTGCTTCGAAAGCAGGGCAAGAGAGATTTTTTAGGCGGCATGCATAGAGTGCTGTTTGAGCGCACTCGGCTTGTTGCTGGCCTGGATGTAAAAACATGGCTGCGGTATCACAGTGCAAATGCGTACGCCGCTAGATACTGTTGGCAACTTTTTATGCAGCGCGGTTGGTTGACTGCTAGGTGCTTGCCAACAAGTGAACTTCGAGCGTTTTATGACTTGTCCCACCCCTCAAAGATCCGCCATATCGATAACTCTCTTTATGGGCTGAGCAACGCTTAGTCGCAAAAGTACGCTCTATCTTTTTTTGATTTTTACGGAACCTGCGCTACTTCGAAGGTATAACTCCGGACCTCCACCATTTATGCTGCCGGACAGGCTTCGCTTGGATTTGGTCGCACCGTTTACACGAAAATCGGACTTCACCGAGCCCACGTTTGTTCTCGCCTTGAGATCTAGACGTAAGTCCTCAGCAAGGTAGACGGTGATGGTTCCGGCTGACGTTTGAAGCTGGCTATCCGCTTGTGGTTGCTGCGATATGTAGGCAGTAATACTGCCACCCGAGGTACTTGCGTCAATGGCCCCGTGAGCTTCCTCAATATGGATAGCGCCACCGCTGGTGTTGGCTTCAACGTTTCCCTCCACCATACCGATGTTGATGGATCCGCCAGACGTGTGCAGATCTAGATCGCCAGTCACGTCGCCGACGTTTATAGAACCACCGGATGTGCGCAACGTGACCATTCCATCACCTCCATCCAGTGTGATGCTTCCGCCTGACGTGCGGCCATTTAGGGGGCCGACAATATTGCCAAATTTGAGTGAGCCACCCGCTGTGGAAACATCTACTGTGCCCGTCAGATCATTAACCTGGATCGATCCGCCCTTGGTTTCTAGATCGACATTGAACTTGTCGGGTACTGTGATCCGATACTTTACTTTGAGCCTGCGCCAGCGGCGGTTTTCCGTAAATTTGCCCCGTACCAGGATTTTGTTGCCGTCCTGCTCCATGGTGACATTTAGTTGGTCTGGGTCACCCTCATTGATGTCGACGCGCACTTCCACCCGATTGCCTCGACTTGTTTCGACGCTTATCTGGCCGATATCTGAGACCACACTCAATTCTCCGCCCGACCGAACTCGGAATTCTTCCGAGATTACCTTCGCGGACGCCAGGGGAATCATAAGTAGGGCAATGAGAGCGGCTACCCCGAATTCAAGCCATTTGGACATTTTGTATCTCCAGAATCAGTGTCTTGCTCATAGTTTGATGGGTCAGTTAGCCACTAGGTTTAAATCGGGGTCGGTCTTAGCGCGCCAACGCTCTCCTACGAATTGACGTGGCTTCATCAGTAGTTATAGTTCATCTTCATGATTAGCGTATTTGTCCAGGTTTTTGGAATCGCATTGGCCTTTTATCTGGCCTACCGTTCATTCCATAGACGCGCCATTCAGCTCGGCGACGAACCAACTTTGCCCCGCTATTTTACCCCGAGGGGCGTCTATTGGTTAGGTATCTTGTCTTACTGCCTATTAGTTGCCATCGTGTTTTGGCTGCTGATCAGTTGGTGGTTGCCAATTTCTCCTCTCCTGGAGGTTCTGGACACAGGTTTTCACAAGGGCGACCTCGCATCGATGATGTCCAGTTTAGACGGGGGGACATTATTGCCTTGGATGGTGGCTTTCGTATTTCTCTTGTTTATCAACTGGGAGAACAGGCTGAATCCGCTGCTCATTCTGCGGGATGCCATCTACGATGCGTTTTCTATCCCCCGCAAGGTAGTGGAAGTCTTTAATATGCTGCGCGCGTCGCGATTGTCGAAAATGGACAACCAACTCAAGGAGAAAATCGTAAGCCGGCTGTGGGTACCAAGTATTGAATTGGGGGACTTCGACAAGTCAGATTCTACGGTTGAGTACAAGTGGGCACAAAACTGTGTTTTGTTCGACAGGATCAACGGGTACGCTAACGACGATTCGTTTCAGAGATTTTTTACGGAGCCCTCGCTGAAATGGGGAGACATTTGTTTGTCTTTCAACCGAAGTTCCGAAAAGGTCGCAGCTTGGCGCAATACGCCGCCCCATTACACAAAGACTGTGACGCTACTCGAGGAGTTAGATACCCTAAATCGCCTTCTGTGCAGACTGCTGTCTTGTATCGTAATTTTTGGGAGTCGAAATGAATCTGAGATCTTAAATGCCGTTACTCGGTTGGGCGCAGTTCCAAGACAAGAGAAGCTGAAACATACTTATAAGTATATGCTTACGTTTACAGCGGCCGTCGTGATTGCCGTCATGTTGGGCCGAGAGTTTGCTGTTTTCTTGCATAATAATTTCTTATACCCAAATGATCCATTGGCCACATATCTGGACAAGTCACAAGCATCTCGAGAAGTGTCAGACGAGGACTGGGAGGAACGGAGTTTTGGCCCACCAGTGCCACCTCCTATCGGCGCTAAGCCACAATGTCTTGTACTC
>JBCCFQ010000104.1:0-8804 GCA_039029655.1 Pseudomonadota bacterium
ATCATTTTCACGCAGCCGGCGGTTTGCCTTTTGTGATTAGGGAACTTCTTGATGCCGGCTTGCTTCATGAAGACGTACACACCATCAACGGAACTGGTCTGCGACATCAAACTCGAGAGCCTTTCCTTGAAGAGGGAAATTTGGTGTGGCGAGATGCCGTGGCTGAAAGCAACGACAAGGGTATTCTCAGCACGGTAGAAAATCCCTTTTCTGCAGACGGGGGTTTGAAGCTGGTTCAAGGCAACTTAGGACGAGCGGTGGTCAAAGTGTCTGCCGTCAAGCCGGAGTTTCACAAAATAGAGGCGCCGGCGGTTGTATTCACCACTCAGGATGAATTTATAGAACGGTTTAAGACTGGCGAGTTGGAAAAGGATTTTGTGGCTGTGGTGACCTATCAAGGTCCAAGGGCTAACGGTATGCCGGAGTTGCACAAACTCACACCTTATCTGGGACTACTTCAAGACAAAGGTTTCAAAGTGGCTTTGGTGACGGATGGTCGTATGTCTGGAGCTTCGGGGAAAGTCTTAGCAGCGATTCAGGTCACGCCGGAAGCTCTTGGTGGTGGGTGCTTAGGGTTAGTGCAAGATGGGGATCCAATTGTCGTGGACAGTATCGAGGGGACGTTAGAGCTCCTGGTGGATGAGTCCAAGTTACAACAACGTACCCCACAAGATCCCGATCTGACCTTGCAACAACAGGGAATGGGTCGAGAGTTGTTTGGTGCGTTTCGATCCCAGGTATCGGGCGCTGAGCAGGGCGGCTCCGTATTGGGTGGAGGTTGGTCATGAATGCAAATCCGACCTTCCTCAATGGCGCCAAAATAATACCTGTTTTGTCGGTCACCGATCTCGAGGACGCGGTGCCCCTGGCCAAAGCGTTGGTTGCTGGTGGTCTTAAATACTTAGAAGTCACCTTGCGAACCGATGTTGCCTATGACGCCATTGCTCGCATGAGTGAATCGGTTCCCGACGCAATTGTGGGTGTCGGTAGTGTTCGGTTCGTCTCCGAATTGGAGCGGGCTGTTGCGGTGGGTGCCCAGTTTGCCGTCAGTCCGGGTGCTGAAAGAGCGCTGATAGAGGCTGGTTTAGAGTCGCCAATTCCATTCTTGCCAGGTGCCGCTACCGCATCCGAAGTGATGACTCTGCTCGCCGCAGGCTATAGTTTCCAGAAATTCTTTCCTGCCGAAATTAACGGGGGTGTTCCGGCACTTAAAGCATTCTCCGGACCTTTAGGACAAGTGAGTTTTTGTCCCACAGGTGGAGTGAAGCCGGAAAACGCGCTGGATTACTTGAATCTTTCCAATGTGGTCTGTGTCGGTGGCTCGTGGATGGTGCCTCAGCAGGCTGTAGCCGAAAAAAACTGGCAGGAGATAGAGTCTCTCTCTCAAAAAGCAGCATCGCTAACGAGCTAATAATGTGGCGGTGGTTGGTGCTTGCTTTGATCGACGGGCGCGTCTTCTCCCAAAGCTTGTAAACGTTCCTTTAACGACTCACATAGACGCTCCAGTTTCATCATTCGGGTCTGTTGATCGGTTACGATGTCATTGAGTTGTTGTACCAAATCTTCCGTGTAGGCAAGTTTGGTTTCAATTTCGATCAGTCTTTGTTCCACGTTTAGTACCTTCCTCTAAACTAGGTTTTTGCACAACAACGCCATAGTGATAGGGAGGTAAGTCGATGACCCCCGACGTGTCTACGAAGCCTGTTTTTACCGTCCAGCTTACACATTGATCAGGTTTCGGTCGAATGCCCATGGGTGGTCCACGAGGTGTGTCTTGGTCGTAGTTCCAGTGAATAATGCCGAGTCTACCGGAGGGGGCCAGTATCCGATACGCCTCCAATAAGAGTTGCTCAGGATTTTCAAGGTGTAACAAATTGAAGATCATAACGTAGTCTTGGCTATCGGCGGCTAATCCGGATCCGGAATCAATGAAGTCTCTGTGAATAAACGCTATGTTGTATAGCTTGTGATCGTGTGCGCGTTTCTCTGCTGCAGTCAGCATGGCAGGATCTAGGTCGATGGCGGTGACATGGCCTGAGATTCTTTGTGCGGCAGCGACGCAAAAATGCCCATAGCCACAACCAAAGTCCACCAGATCGCCCACGCTGGAATCTACTCCTAGCTGATCAAGAATGACTGGGACATCAAAAAAGGTTGACCAAAGTTCGGCAACCGGCATGCCGCTCTCTCGAATTTTCACTTACTGGTTCACCTAAGTGGCTGGCAACCTAAAGATAGTCACCAGGCAGTTTGCCTTCCGATGAACCCTCGAACTGAGGCAAATCATCGGTGATATTGTAAAAGCCTGGTTTTTCTGCAACGAATATATGACCTATGGTTCTCAGTTCATCACAGTCATCCAGCGTACCCGCGAGGATACCGGTGCCGTCTTGTGCTAGGGGTTCCCAAAACAAACCACTACCGCAAATTTTGCAAAATCCTCTTCGGGCAATTTGTGAGGTTTCGTACCACGCAAGGCCTTTATCATGGGTGATGGTGATATCTGATTTCCTCGCTTTCGAATGGGCTCCAGCTGCACCGTGAATTCTGACACACATTTCGCAATGGCAGTTGACAATATCGCGAACCGGTCCACTCACTTGATATCGAACCGCGCCACACAGGCAGCCACCATTTTTGACTTCATGGCTCATGCTTTGCTCCTTTAATTCGTCCTTAGCATAACCAAAGCGCCTAGCCTTCGAATACGCTTAGCCTTAGAGTTCTATTGGCGTAAACTAGTTAGTTTTTTGTCAATAGACCATCCATCGATATCTGCGTAACCGTTATAATTGCCCTGGCCAGTTCCCGATTGCTGCACCAGATGTCACCTGCCACCCAGCTTCCGACCAAGGCTATCGGTGCTTCGGCAAGATGGCGGAGCACAACTTGTCTCGGTGTTGGGTTTTTTCGATGCCATCCTTGCAGCCGTTCCTCCAGCAGAGTCGACAATACCTTGACTACGCTTTGTCTTCTAGGTCCGTCCAATGTTCTTCGTGCTCGCTGTTGGTTTTCCATGAAATGATCCAACAGTGAGATGAGTTCCTCTTCGCTGGCCGTACCCACCATGGCATTGGCTAGAATGGACATAGGATGGGCGAGGGCGCTTGCATATAAGTCTTCTACACTACCAAAGTGCTCGTAAAACGTAGAGCGGCCAATGCCCGCTCGGTCAACAACGTCGCCAACCCGAATGTTTTTTTCTTCGTCCTCAAAAAATAAGTGATTAAAAGCACTGAGTATTGCGGCGCGTGTCTTATTCTTGCGGGGATCTTTGTGAATCGACTTTCCGGACGATTCCTGGTAGTTGTCCATTTCTATTTGTCCAAACTGAGGCTGTGGTTCAACGCTATCTTATAATTCGTTTCCTAAAAAACACAAACTGGTCTGGCTATGACAAGTACTGCAGATACCGCAAACTCAAAACTGACTGGAACAGTTCTGATCGCTTCCTCTTTGATGGTCATTCTGACCATGGCGCATCACCCGAGTGGTCCCGAGGGCATGAGTGGGCTGGTTGTTGTAGTGCACGGCATCATGATCTTGCTCATGTTGCTGCTGTTTACGGCATTCTTGTCTTACTCTGCTTACCGTCGATTTCAAAACCCTTCGGTCCTATTCGCGCTAGTTTGTTACGGCACCTCCGTGCTCCTGAACATTGGTGCGGCCACGGTGAATGGTTTTGTCGTGGGTGCTCTGGCAAACCGGGAAACAGCTGTGAATCAGGACATTTTTCGACTGTGTTGGGAGATTAACCAAGCCTTGGCAAGATTGGGTGTTGCCACTATGGGATTAGCGGTACTTTTCTGGTCCATAGACCTATTCAGAAGGCAAAAGAGTGCTCGCTGGATCGCTCTTTTTGGATTCCCAGTCGCTCTGTTGCCGCTAGTTTGGTTTGCAGTCGTGTCGTCTGATTTGGGTGTCACCGTAGCAATCTGGGTTTATGGAGGCCACGCTGTTGGGGCGATCGGACGGGGGCGACACCTGAGACGGGGCGTTCTGTGATGGGTCGTCAAGATGCGTGAACAGCAACGCTTAACCGATTACAGGTTCGCCAGCACTTGATAAGTCAACAATCCCCACATTCCAAGTAACACGACCCAGCTGACCATGTAGACGCGTATTCGCGGCATAATCTTGTTGGCGCCAATGTGGATGTAGGCATGGACGACTCGAACCGCAACATAAGCCCATGCAAGGCTCTGAAAAAGCGGGCTGGCGTTTTCTGTTGCAAGTGCGGCAAGACAAACCACATAGAACAAAACCGGTGCTTCAAATATATTGATGAAATGTCTACCCAACTTGGCCGGCCGTTCCGCTTCCCGGCCGCCCTGGTATACCTTGTAATAGCCAGGTTCTATTTCTCCCTTCGCTACACTGGCCACTCGAGAACGAAACAGCAGGGTTAGCACAACAACGGTGACTAGAAACATGGCGAACATAGGCACGATGATCAATTCGTTGGCCATTGGGATACTCTTAAGGTAAGGATAGGCGACAAAAGTTATCATTGGGGCGACATGAGTACCACAACAGATGCGCAACGGGATGCATAATGCTTGTGGTGAGCGGGATTGGGGCAGTAGCATACAGCAGCAAGATTGGCACGGCTCCAACATTATTCGTTCAACATCCAACGGAGGATGACATGGCAGAGTCAAATGACACCCAACACGTGAATTTGAAGGGTAGTTGTTTATGTGGCGCTGTAAGTTATTCAATCGATGGTCCTGTACACCACATTGCCTGTTGTCATTGTGTCCAGTGCAGAAAGCAGACCGGTATGTACTACGCCACCATAAAAACGCCCAACGAGACATTAACCGTGTGTGGAGAGGATCATTTAAGCCACTATAGAGCCAGCGAGGATGCAACAAGAAAGTTCTGCAGCCGGTGTGGGTCGGCTATGTTCTGGCAAGGTGACGGTTCCGATTTGACCTATGTGCTTGCAGGGTCTGTGGACGGGGACACAGGTTTGAAAATCAAGTCCCAAATTTTTTGTGAAGTCAAAGGCGACTATTACGCATTAACTCAAGAGGGGGCGCTTTTTCCAAATGATGACTGACATTGTTGGTCTAGCCTGTTTTCGATAGTTTGTCCCAAGGACCGGTGATGACCAGAGTGATTCCGGGTTGTTGAATGTTGATAAACAACAATTGTCCCGTGGCATCAAAGCAGGCGCCTGCCAATTCGGATCCTTTGTAGGGTGCGTGAGCAAAGGGGTAGAGTTGGCCTTCGGCGGTCAACCCAATCAAGGAAGATTTGTCGCCAGCGTCCTCGCAAACAAATATATCTCCCCAGGGTGTGCTGGTGATATTGTCTGGTCGTCGTAAGTCTTCTGGGTTTTGGCTTTCCACGACTAGTGTGAGGTGGTCAGCAGAATCGCCATTTATGGCACCCGGTGTCAGGCAAAAAATCTGACCATGTTTGTTTTTGCCTCCCGTGGTGCAGGTAAAGTAGTACCTGCCATCGTGAACACAAATGCCTTCGGCTCGGGCAAAAATGGTGGCGTTCTTCTTCTTTCCTTGAAATCGTAGTTCTGTTTCTAGAGCGTTTGGATCCTCCATGGTGATCCACTGGGCTTCAAAACGTTGGTTGAGAGGGAAGGTTTGTTTGGCCGACCAGTTTCTAGTGTCTTGGCTAGACCAGTTTTTCAAAGTCAATGCTTGTAACTTCCCGCCTTGGGTAAGATTTCCGGGTTGTTTAGGTAGGAAACGGTAGAAAAGCCCGTCATTACGATCTTCGGTTTGGTAGACAGTGCCGGTCTTGGGTTCTACGGCAATGGCCTCATGATCAAACCGCCCCATAGCTTGCAAGGGTATGGGCTGACTTAGCCCCTTGCTGTCCGGGCTCACTTCAAAATTGTATCCGTGATTTTTTTCGCGAGTCGACCTTAATAGCCTAAACCGTTTGACTTCGTCTGTGCCAACGCCGGCTTTGTTTGAGGTCTCTTCGCAGCTAACCCAGGTACCCCACGGCGTTGTGCCGCCCGCGCAGTTTACTTCCGTACCTAGGAGACTTAGATACTCTTCTTCCACCGTCTTAGTCTTGGGGTTGAAGACCAACGTTGTGGTCCCGCCGAGGCCAGGCGTCTCGCCGCCACCATAGTCGTAAACCAGCTCCGGATTAAGTCTCGCTTTTTGCGCGTCATCGATAAATGGTTGATAGTGGAATTCAAAGGGCATGATTTCATGATTGCGAATCAAAACGATTCGACCATCTTGTCTGGAAAAAGCGGCCATGCCGTCAGCCAAACCTGGCACTTTGTAACCGTCCGACATCATGGCGCCGTTTTCAGAGATCACCTGGTAGGAAAAACCATCGGGTAAGTCAATGAGTTGATTGGGATCTGCCACCAGATCCAGGGTGACACCCCGACTCCATACTTTATGGGTGAGCCCCGCACCAAAAAAGGTGGCGGAAGTTTGTAGGAATCTTCGTCTAGTCCAAGATCGCATAGGTGTTATGGTTTAAGACATTCTTTTGGACATATTAAGGTTATGGGGCTAATGTTCTTTAGCGTCAGAAGCGGAACGCCAAAGATCTATGACCTTGGTAACCACACCCTTAGCCATGACTTTCGGGCCCATACAAAGTTCAAACTCCAGACCTTCGGATATTCGCCCTAATTGCTTAATGGGTGTTAAAAAAGTGACATAAGCATTCACTGTTTCACCCGGATAAGCCATACGGCGACCAAAAAAATTCACAACCACTATCCACTTCTTACCATGATAGCGAAAAAACGGTCTGCATCCGTGATTGATGGCGGCAGCCGCGCCGCCTTCCGCTTCTGTCAGAACAGAAAGGCGTACTTTTAGATCTTTGTTGATGGTTCCCACAACGGTCAGTTTGATGGGTGGCCGTTTCGCATTGGCCCACGGAGCGAGAAGAACAATAATCCGCCACAATAGGATAGGGCGCCAATGCCTAAGAGGTAGTTAGTGATAATTGGCGGCTGTGTACCGCCTGAGCTGGCGGTAACCAATCCAGTCTCTGAACGTGATTCCACATAGGTGATGGTTCTTGGGCCGAAAAACAAAAGTGCCACACCGATCCAAAACACCATCATACCTGCACCCATGAATACGGCACTCTTGGCTCTTGTGCGCAAGAACAAGATCAACGGAGTCAGCGTCAGACTGACAAACACAACGGCTACCGTGGCGTAGAAAAGCCAGGACATCAGTCTGGCCTCAGCCGGTATATCCAAGCGTCTACGACATCGCCATTGGGTAGGAACACAGTCGTTAGAACACGTTGGTATTCCGCACCCTCGAACTCGTCCAGCTCCCTGAGAAAACGGGATAGTTCCTCCGATTCGAATAAGTGGCCCACCACATCGTCTCCCGACTCAGTCAACTCAATGCCGGGATAACCCAAGTCAGCTCCCCAGCCTTCACGTCTTAAGTGCCCTTTCACAGTGGCAGACCGCCATGTGCCATTCATGTGCTTCATAACATGTTCGTTGGGTCGACCGGGTGCAAGGGTGCCGTAAACAAATAGTCTCTGGGTCATTGTTGCACTAGGGTAACAAACACTTGCCTTACACTGAAACTCATAGTCGCCGGATCAAGGTGGTGGAAGCGCCAAAGCCAAAAAACCAACGCAAATAGCCAAAGTTCTCGGTATGGGTGGCCTCAAAACCATTGCGTTCGTACAGTTGTCGGGCCCGTGGGTTGGTATCGATAACGTCCAAACGAATCTGGTGATAGTGATGCCCTTTGGCGTAGTTACACAAAGCCTGCAGCAGCTGAGTACCGACACCCTTACCACGCATGCTACAGTGGACCGCGATGCCGTCCATCAACAGCTCTTTCGGCTTAAGGCCCCGTTCATAGAAACTCAGCAACAGGGCTGCCCGAGTGCCCTTGATAAGTCCAAGGGATCTTTTGAGTGCGTCAAAAGAAAGTCCTTCGGTCAACGAGCCTTCTTCGGTGCGATAGCCGGCGATCCCCACAAGGTTGTCGTTGGCTATGGCCGCAAATGCAAACCGTAGGTTTAAAGACTCCGCGATGAGACTTCTTCGCGTGTCCGGGTTAGCGATGGCTACAGCCAGTTTGGGGCCAAACGCATCGTCGTACAAAGACGCTGCTTCCATGCGGTAGTTTTCGGGAAGCGTTTGGACGATGGAAATCATGGGCAGAACATCAACTATCGACTCGCAATGGGGTTTCCTGGAGCCCCGGTTGCGCCTTTGAACTTTACTGGCGCGAACATAAACGCGAATTCATAGACTTTGTCTTTGGCCAACTCCGACAAGTCTAGATTCTCTAGGTTGTAAATACCCCGTTTACCGATGAGCTCTTGATGAACCGGAAAGATGATGTCCTCCTTCTCGAAAGGCACAACTTCTACACCCCATGTATCGGCAGCAGTCATCACGATCTCTTTTTCAGCCAGCCAAAGGGCTGCCTCAATACCGATACCCGGCTCTCCGTTGTTGTATGCATTGTTGTCTACCATCCAAAGTTGCCCGTGACCTGTGTGTATGAGCACCACGTCACCGGAACGTATATCCGTGTCTTGCTTTTTGAGCGCGCCTTTGAGGTCTGCTACCGTGATGACTGTACCGGCCACAAGTCGATCAGTGCCTTTGAAGGCGGCGACGTCAATAAGCACACCGCGGGTCACAAAAACCCCGACATTTTCTACGCCAAGTCGCTGCAATCCATTGGCAGTACCGTATTCGCCTAGTTTGAATCCGTTGTAAAAGACATTTTCCCCGTTGTGACGGGTTCCGATGTGGCCTAAGCCGTCAAACTGTGTCCCCACCTGACCCACTTGGCCGCTGAACATTTCAT
>JBCCFQ010000105.1:0-8803 GCA_039029655.1 Pseudomonadota bacterium
CTCCGCCTCAGATGCAACGGCGACACAGTCTTCGCCGATCCGCACCTTCGCTCCCTTGGCAAGTAACAACTCGACTAGTCAGTGATCTATACTCATCCTGGCTACCCACAAACAGTTGGAGGACGTCTTGAATTTACGCCATGTCTATTGTGCGAGTCGTACCAGTCTAATTCTGATTTCGATCTTGAGTTTTTTGTCCGGCTGTATCTCTATCGATTTTTCATCCGACACTGCGGCGCCTGAGCAGATCTTGGGTACATGGAAGGTGGATCTTCGTCCGACACCGGACGCAAAACCCTATTTCCAAGAATTTGTTGTGACGTCAATCGAAGGAAGTTCGTTTATTGGTACTTTTTATGGCACTCCAGTCTCTGAGGGGCGAATAAATACAGACTGGGGTAAGGTTAGAATTGCCTTTGTCACGACTGATGGGTCGGGTGCATACAATCACTCGGCAGTTCTTGAGGGAGATACGCTAGAAGGATTGTCTAATTCCACAGGAAGAGACTTTTTATCTTATTGGAGCGCTGAAAAGGATTGAGTTAACTTTTCCAGGCACTTTGATTCGAAGGCTTCTCATGGTGATGCTTGAGTACTGTGAGTGGCAATGATCTTGCAGCGTCTACGTCGAATAACTTGTTGTGGTATGTCCACATCGTCATTTATTTCCACCGGATTCAACGTCCTTGGGCGTCAGAAGGGTTTCTTGGGCGCTTTGCGCCAAATCTTCTTGGTCGTACCCAAAACCAACTAGCCACCACAAGCAAGCCAAACACAGTGTAGCAAACCGCGAAAATCCACGGTGGTGCGTCGTAGTACAGCAGTGTTTGTAACCAATGGGATATGAAGGTGCCTGAGTAAACTGCCCCACCAGCTTTGGCGCGTAGCGCATTTTCCCAGATGGTGAGCGGACAAATGGCACCGAACCAAGACTGCAGAACAACAACCACAATGGCGGCGAGGTGGGTGAGTCGAAACCATGGATTGCGAACCCAACCCCAAGACACCATCCGGCCTAAGAGGACCAAGGTCAGGCCAAGGACCACAAACAGGACAAAAAGCACATGGACCAAAAGAATCAGATCCGCTGCTAGTAAGAGTTGTGTGCTGGCTTCCATTGTACGATGGGCTTACTGGTTGTCCTCAGTGGGTTTCTGAAGTAGCCGGTGCTCAAACTCATGCATTATCCAATCAGCGACGGTCTTGAGAATCAGAAAAATAATAAGTGCAAAACTATGGGAGCCAAAGCCGAAACCGAAAATGATGGTTAGGTGCATCGGAATAACCCGCGCATAGGGTAGAAACATCATGTTCCCGCGATGGGTTTCATCATAGACGCGAGGGCCCCACGACGCTGATTTTCCTACAGTCTTGCGTTTTTGCCCAGCGCAATTAGCCCGCTTGTGACGAAACCTTGGTTGCCGCTTCTAAGATTTTGTTTCTTCGTCGAAAAAAATTTGGATGGACAAAGAAATATCGAATCGTGCTTTAAGCCTGGGATCTTTTGGGTTAGTCGAATCGTTATTGAATACTTCAACAAACGGCACAGGGGAGCGTTAAAGTTACTCGGCTGTTTCCCAAGTAAAGCCGGATACTTCACATTCATCATCCGGCGCCAGTGATTGATATAGCTTGATTGCCGCGTGGTTTTCTGTTTCAGCACCGAGCCATAGCTCATGACAACCCTCGTGTTCAGCGATGTCCAGCAGTGCTCGCATCAACAGTCTGCCAACACCTTTTCGGCGTTGGTTGGCGCACACATCCAGTTCATCGACGTAGAGCCACTTTTCTTTCCCATAAGGCTTTATCTCGATACGGGATGAGGCCGTACCCATGAGAGTACGCGAACTGTGGGAATGCTCATGGCACGCGATAAAAATTGTGTCTTGCCGTTTCAAATATTCAGTCAACGAATCTGCGTCGTGAGTGGACATTTCGTTGTCTTGACCCCACAGCGCGTCATTGATCTCAGCCACGAGTTTCTCCAAGTCGTCCTCAAGCGTGATCGCTTTTACTTCCATCCAGCGTTGTTCCTGCGGTAATTTTGTACTGTCGATTGTGTTGTGGGTCAGGTTTTTGTGGGCGGTGCCGATGCCTTTTGGGTTAACAAACTCACGACAATGGTCACAAACAAACCAACGAAAAAGCCTGGGATCATCTCGTAAAGATCATGGGTTTGTTTTTTGAACTCCGCAATCCACACCATGGTCACGGTAAAACCAACCAGCATACCGGCCACGGCGCCTGGCAAGTTTGTCTTTTTAAAGTAGAGCATACACAGAATCACGGGCCCAAAGGCGGCACCCAAGCCAGACCAGGCAAACAGGGCAAACCAAAAAATGGTTTCTTCAGGTGCCTTGATGGCGAAAGGAATCGCCGACACGCCAATCAGTACGGTAACCACTTTGCCGATCTTGGTCAGGGACTCGTTGCTACGGGTACTTCCCAGAATTTTTTGGAAACCGTCTCGTACCACTGCCGATGAAGCAAGCAGCAACAGCGAATCTACCGTGGACATAATGGCGGACAAAACAATGACCATCAAAACCCCAGTGATTATGGCGGGGAATAGCTCACGAGACAGTAGTGGAAAAATGACATCGGCGTCTGCTAAGTCTGGGAATAGGGCACGTCCCGCCATACCTGCTGTCACCGCGCCGATATCGAACAAGAGAATGACAAAGACGGACATGTATTTGGCTTTTACCAATTCTTGTTCACTCTTTGCCGACATAAAACGAACCATCAGCTGAGGTACGCCCAAGAAAGGCAATCCAATCGCCACGAAGCTAAATAACGCGATCCATCCAATGGCTCCGGTGTCGGTAATGGAGAACATGTCCAAAAGATTGGGGTCGATGCTAGTCAATGTATCGCTGACACTTTGCCAACCACCTGCGGCGTTGATAGCAACGATGGGCACAATTATAAGCCCTAACAGCATTAAAACACCCTGGATTACGTCGGTATATGCTACGGCCTTGTATCCACCCACGAAGGTATAGGCAATAATGACAATGGCACCAACAACCGCGGCGGTGGAGTAGGTCATGGTTGAAAATGTACTCAAAGCCTTACCGGCAGCAACGATTTGTGCGGTGACGTAAACCCCGACCATTACCAAAATGATGAGCACTGCCAAAGTCCTTAACACGTGTTTTTCGTCGCGAAAGTATGCGGACAGGACATCGGGCACGGTGATAGATCCTGTCTCGTCGCTTAGACGTTTCATACGACGAGAAACTAGGGTCCAGGCCAACCACACACCCAAGACTTCACCCACAGCGACCCAATAGGCCTGGGCACCGACAGTGAACCCCATGGCCGTGAGTCCCAACAACAGCCAGCCGCTTTCTCCCGTTGCATTGGTGCTGAAGGCCACGACCCAAAACGGGAGTTTTTTGCCCGCCAGGTAAAAACCGTCCAAGGACTGACTTTCTCGTCGGCTCCACAGTGCGAGCCCTATGAGAATGAACAGGTAGGCGACAAAGACCCCCATAGCCACTGACATATTCTTAGCCTTTTTATTTAAGTCAGGTGCCCCCATATTACCTGGTCAGGCCGGGCCATTCGAGCCCAAGTCCTTGAGTTTTTGGTAAATCTGCTTATGTTTGTGTGCATGAGTACGGTGGCGCCGGGGTGGCCAGACGGGTACTCTAGGTTGAATAAGAGGAAAGCCCTAAAAGGGGTGACGGTGGTGAATGAGTACTGATAAGACGTATTTGGACCGGTTGAATCAGGTTATAAGCGCGGGTCTAAACTTGACGGGTGGACAAAAGGGCATCGAAAAGGAAAGCCTCCGGGTAACCGAGTCTGGAGAGCTGGCCGGCACTCCTCATCCCATAGGACTAGGTTCCACGCTGACACACCCCTATGTCACGACGGACTTTTCTGAAAACCTGGTTGAGTTGATCACCGCACCCTTTTTAGATCTTAAGGAGACGTTGAACTCTTTGTCCCTGATTCATCAAGAGGTTTATCGGCATTTGGATCAGGAACGTCTTTGGTGTACCAGCATGCCCTGTCTCATGCGTGGTGAAGAGGACATTCCTTTGGCAAGGTATGGTGACTCAAATGTGGGGAAAATGAAAACCACCTATCGTCGAGGATTGGGTTATCGCTATGGTCGAATCATGCAGACCATCTCCGGCGTGCATTTTAATTACTCGGTTCCTCAAAGTTTTTGGTCCGGCTACAAAGACTTGTTAAAAAGTGATCTGTCCTCTCAAGACTTTGCCTCAGACCAATACTTTGCGTTGGTGCGTAACTTTCAAAGACACGGTTGGATCATTTCCTATTTGTTTGGTTCTTCGCCAGCGGTGTGCAAATCATTCCTAGGGCGGAGCAGCAAGGGTTTCCTGGATCTACATGGAAACACCTACTATGGTAAGTATTCGACTTCCCTTCGAATGAGTGATATCGGGTACAACAATCAGAATCAAGCCACTTTGCGTGTATCTACCAATAGCATTGATGAGTACGTCGCCAATCTAAGTCGTGCTATTCAGACACCCTTCCCACCCTATGAACGGATTGGTGTCAAAGTCGATGGAGAGTATCGCCAACTCAACACCAACATATTGCAGATTGAAAACGAGTTTTACTCCTTCATACGGCCCAAACGTTCGGCCTTTTCCGGTGAAAGACCGACGACTGCGCTGCAAGAGCGCGGTGTGGAGTATGTTGAAGTCAGGGCTCTGGATGTCAGTCCCTACGATCCCTTAGGCGTAAACGAACAACAACTTCGTTTTGTCGAGGCGTTTTTGCTGTACTGTTTGTTGAGTCCCAGTCCTCCCATGGATGAAGAGGAAGTGGCGATGGTTAAGTACAATCTTGGGGCTTCTGCATGCTGTGGTCGAGCGCCGGGGTTGGAACTTCAACGTAAGTCTGGGGTCGTAAAGCTAGTGGATTGGGCGCGAGAAATTTGCGAGTCGGTGGCGCATATTGCCGAGGCAATGGAGGCTTCCGAGACTGGTTACAAAGCTGCCGTTCAAACGCAACTCGAAGTCTTAGAACACCCGCGACACACGCCATCAGCAAAAGTGCTCCAAGAGTTAGATGAACGTGAAGAGTCCTTTTTCGATTTCGCGCACCGTAAATCCAGGGAGCACGAGGACTATTTTCGAGGCTTACCCCTCACACTGGACCAACAGGCCAACTTTGAACGCCTGGCGTCGGAATCGTTGCAGCAACAGCGTGACATCGAGGCGTCAGACGAGATTTCATTTGACGAGTACTTGGCCCGGTACTTCAACGGCGCCTAGACAAAAGACTATCTATCATGCGTTTGCAGTTTAATAACGGTAATCCTTTCGTCACTATCCTTAATATTGTCGGAATCGTCTTGTTTGTCGCCATTGCCGCGACTTTGGGTCTTATCGTCCTTGCTATCGTTTTAGGTTTAGGCGCGATCGCCGCCGGTGTCTTAGGATTTCAAAGATATCGTTTTCGACGACACCAACAGAGTTCGCAAAGTAGCAAAGAGCCGTCCCAATCCGGTGAGGTTATCGAAGCCGAGTACCGTGTCGTGGACAAGAGCAACAAGGATTCTGCTCAATGAAGTCGATTATTGCTTTTTTTCTTTTTGTTTTAGCATTTACGTCTGTGGATGCAGGCACCGTCTTCTTGGTGCGACATGCAGAAAAAGCGGACAAGCCTAAAGAGGATCCTGCACTGTCAGAGGCGGGACGGGAGCGCGCCAAGCATTTAGCGGCGATGCTGGATAGCGTGCCGGTCGTCGCCTTGTATTCCTCAGACTACCGGCGCACTCGCAGCACCCTAGCGCCCCTGGCTCAGGCAAAAACGCTAGACGTAGTGATCTATGACGCGAGCGACAGTGAGGCTCTAGCAAAAATGGTCATGGAGAAACACTCGGATGACACTGTTGTCATCGCAGGTCACAGCAATACTGTTCCCGAATTGGTGGAGGCTCTGGGGGGCACGGCGACGCCTTTGGAGGATAAGGACTATGACAACTTGTTCGTGCTGACTCGCGACTCTGATGGTAACGTGAGCACACTCAGACTCCATTATGGTGAAAGGACAAACAAATGACCGAAGAGTCTCAAAAGCAATCTGGCTGGTTGGTATTTGTCAGAGACGTCGCCATTATGGCCTTGCTGATATTTGCGGCGCGATCGGCCTTCGCCGATTGGTATCGCGTGCCAACGGGTTCCATGAAGCCTACCATATTGGAGGGGGATCGGGTTTTTGTTAATCGAGTGGCGTACGATTTAAAGATTCCGTTCACTCGGGTGCATTTGATGAAATGGGGAGACCCTGAGCGGGGCCAGGTGGTGGTTTTGCACAGCCCAAAAGATGGCACTCGCTTGATCAAACGAGTCATCGGTGTACCCGGCGACGAGATTCAAATCCGCGATCAAATGCTTTTTATCAATGGTAGCCCTATTTCAGTTGAGCCTTTGGCGCCGTCTGAACTTGATGCTGTGAACGACATGATGCCAAGTGACTTAGTTAATCATTCCTTTGGGCTTGAAGCCCTTCCTGGGCAGTCACACGCGGTGATGCATCGAAACGGCCTCGCTTTTCGAAACGCCTATGACATCGAAGTGCCTCAAGATCACTACTATGTCATGGGCGATAATCGCGACAGCAGTGCAGACTCTAGAGTGTTTGGGCTTGTTCACCGTGACCTGGTGGTGGGGCATGCCAAGAGCATCATCATGTCTTTTGATCAAGAGCAATTTTTGTCGCCGCGATGGGACCGATTCTTCGAATCTTTACGCTAGGCTAGAAAATTCTTTGGAAACACCAACATTGATGTCGCGCCACTGCTTTCTCGTAGGCGAAACCAGCTCTCTGATTTGAAATTCAGGGTTGCAACACCGCAGGTGGGAATATTCTCAACAATGTTTGGGGAGTCACTCAGGAAGTTGTATACCTGGGTGATACTTGGGTTATGGCCAAATAGCATAAGGTGATTGGTTTCTTCTGGGATGTCGTCCAGGATTCTCAAGATATCGTAAATACCCGCTTCATAGATGTTTTCTTCGGACACAATGTCTGACTCAGGTATGCCAAGCTTTTCAGCAAAGACCACGGCCGTCTTCCACGCCCGAACGGATGGACTCGAGATCACTCGATCCGGTTTAACGTTCTGGCTTTTGAGATAAGCCCCCATTTTTGGAGCATCTCTCTCGCCGCGTCCCTTGAGTGGACGATTTCTGTCACGAAGCTCGGGGTGTGCCCAACTAGACTTCGCGTGTCTTACTAGGGTCAGAGTTTTCATTGCTTTAGTTCTCTAAAAGCGTAGGCTGTTTTTTTGTTTTTAAAGCTACTCTGCTGGCTAATTGTTGAACGGCAAACCGTTCTTTTTTAGTAAGAAATTTTGCGCTGGTGGGTAAATTTAGTCAGCTCGTGTGCTGGGTTCAAGGGGCAGCGCATTATGACAAGCCCTGTTACACGTCGAGGGTGGTGATGCATGGAAAAAAAGCTTTGGCAATAATACGTTAGCTTAGGTCAGTACAACTACGTATCAAGGATTGCGAAACGGACTAACGTCACATTTAGCGGGAAGAATTACCACATCATGCCGGTTTGCAACCGGGCTGCTTCACTCATCATGGTTTGATTCCAGGGCGGGTCAAACACCAATTCGACGTCGGCTTTCTCAATGGTTGGAATCATCTCAACTTTGTCGCGAACATCAGCCACCAAGATTTCGCCCATGCCACAACCCGGCGCCGTAAGGGTCATCTTGATTTCAACGGTCCGCGTGCCATCCTCGGCTTCGTTGAGCATGCACTCATAAATAAGGCCAAGGTCCACTACGTTTATGGGTATCTCAGGGTCAAAACAAGTCTTCATTTGGTCCCAGAGCAGAGTCTCCACTTCAGATGTGGAGGCACCCTCTGGTAGCTCCGGTGGGTCCATGGGTTCTTTGCCAAGGGCATCGGCGTCACGACCGGAGATGCGGAACAAGTTGCCTTCAAGATAGATGGTGAAGCTACCGCCCAGCGCTTGGGTGATATAGCCAAGTGCCCCTTGCGGTAACATGACCGGCTCACCATCGGGAATGATGATGGCTTCGCAATCTCTCGATAAGGTTACTGGTTCGCTTTCTTGATGAAACACGTGGCCTCGCTATTCAGTGGTGGCAATGGCTTCATTGTTTATGGCTGCCATTAGGGCATGCCAACACAAGCTAGCGCACTTAACCCGAGATGGGTATTCCTTTACGCCGGCCAGTGCGCCTAATTTGCCCAAGGACGCAAGGTCCGTGTCTGCATCGTCCTTGACCAACATGTCGTGCATCACGCCGAAGACCTTTTCTGCTTCATCCAAGGGCTTCCCTTGTAAGCGCTCTGTCATCAGTGACGCGGAGGCAATGGAAATTGCGCAGCCCGTGCCTTCAAAGGTCACCTTGTCGATGACGCCGTCCTCTATATTCAAATACACAATCAATTCGTCGCCACACAAAGGGTTCAGTCCCTCGGCTGAGTGAGAACAAGAACTACACTTACCGAAGTTTCTCGGTGCCTTGTTATGATCAAGAATAATGTCTTGATAGAGGTCTTTAAGATCCATTAGGCAAAGACCTCATGGGCGTACTCCAATCCTTCCACCAGTCGATCTACTTCATCCTTTGTGTTGTAAAAGGCTAAGGAGGCTCGGGCTGTTGCGGGCACGCCGAAAAACTTCATCACCGGCATTGCGCAATGATGGCCGGTTCTAACAGCGATACCATGTTTGTCCAATATAGTTCCTAGATCATGGGGATGGATGTTGCCAAGCACGAATGACTGCACCGCGGCCTTATGCTCTGCTGTGCCGATAAGTCGAA
>JBCCFQ010000106.1:0-8766 GCA_039029655.1 Pseudomonadota bacterium
AATCTGGCCCCGCTGGTGCGGCGGTGACCCGGTTATGCTATATGGCGGCATAATCTGCACCCACTCGCCGTCTTCTGGTGGAGGTAGCACGCGCCTTTCCCGCAACATGCCTTGTGGGTGCCGCCATCAGCCTCTCCGGCGCACTGATGGCATCTTTGGGAAACATGTTGTCGCAAAAGGCCCAGGGCTTAAAACTGCCTGTAGTGCAATCTAATGCCTGGGGCATGCTGTACGGCGGCCTAATCACGGGTCTATTCGCACTCGTCCGAGGCACACCCTTCAACTTCGATCCGTCGTTCGCTTACGTGTCATCGCTACTGTATCTCAGCGTGTTTGGCTCCATCGTCGCTTTTGGAAGCTACTTGACCCTGCTCGGAAGAATTGGCGCAAACCGCGCCGGCTATGCCGTCGTCATGTTCCCAGTGGTAGCACTAGTCCTCTCAATTCTATTCGAGGATCTGCAGATCGAATGGACCCTACTGATCGGCCTTGGTCTGGTACTCATCGGTAACGTCGCCATTCTTAACGGTGCCAGAAAACCCAAAGCCGACTTTTCAAAACCGGTTACAGAAACCTAGCTACGAGAAACCTGCTGCGAGGATGCGGGTGTGTGTTTTTGAGCTGTTTAGCGAAGCGGGCGAAAAAATACACACCCGCATTCTCCCGGGCCAACGAAACGCCCACCCCTTAACCTTCCCAACGTTCGAATAGCCCCACTGCCAAAGTTAAGGAAACGTTTGTCATCACCCCGACCTTCACGTTATTCGAGGATGAGGGTGTGTGTTTCTAAGCTGTTTAGCGCAGCGGGTGCAGAAACATACACCCTCATCCTCGAATAACAAACCTCAAGAACCCTGAAACTTCTCCGGAAACAACCCCGCCAAACCGGTTTCGGACGCCTCACAAACCCCACGCTCCGTAATCAACCCCGTGACCAGTCGAGCCGGCGTAATATCAAAACTGGGATTGCGCGCACTGCTGGTTTCGTTGGCAATCAAAATCTCTCGACGCTGACCACCATCGTTTCCGGCCACATGAGTCACCTCTTTTCCGTCCCGTTCCTCAATAGGGATGTCGTGACCACTGAATAACGACCAATCAATGCTATGGGAAGGCGCTGCTACATAGAAAGGCACACCATTATCGAAGGCGGCTAGGGCTTTCAGGTAGGTGCCAATTTTGTTTGCCACGTCACCATTCGCTGCGGTTCGATCTGTTCCAACAATGACTACGTCAACTTCGCCTTGTTGCATTAAGTGTCCACCCGCATTGTCGACGATGATGTCGTGGGGTATGTCTTCGTTAGCCAGTTCATATGCGGTAAGGTAAGCTCCTTGATTACGGGGTCGCGTTTCGTCCACCCAAACGTGTATCGGTAGTTGGTTCTGTTTGGCCTTGTAGATGGGCGCAGTGGCGGTACCCCAATCCACAGTGGCTAACCAACCCGCATTACAATGAGTCAGCACCTTAACCGGTGCATCCCCTTTCTTATTCTTGATTTCCTTCAGCAAGCTCAGTCCATGCTCGCCGATTTGCTCACACATGGCTACGTCTTCTTCCAATATTGCCTCAGCTTCTGCCCGTGTCGTCGAGACCCGAGTATCCCAACTACTGTTCCCCTCTAACTTGCCCAACACTCGGTCCACCGCCCACTGTAAGTTCACTGCCGTTGGTCGTGCGGCACACAGTTCTTGACCCGCTTGTCTCATAAACTCAGGACCATGGTCTGACTCTTGCCCCTCTAAAGCCGCAAGGTACAAGCTCCACGCCGCCGTAGCACCAATCAAAGGAGCACCCCTCACCCACATATCCTTAATCGCCACGATGCCATCTCGGTAGCTCGTAAGCGTTGCGACCTTGAATTCATGTGGCAAAACGGTTTGGTCAATGAGTTCAACACGACCTCCGTCGTCTTTGTTCAACCAAATCGTACGATAGGATTGATTGTTTATTTTCAACTTTAGCTCCCGCCCAAAATCCCACAAAACGCGCCCACCATAGCCTGCCCAGTGATTATTGTCATCTTTCTATCGCTGAGTTTTGCCCTTTAAAACAGAGGCTTATTGCGACGAGCAATCCCCTTGGTTAGAATCGCCAAAGTCGCTTAAAGGGTTGTGTGTTTGTAATGCGAATGTCTGCCAACCAGTTCCAGAACTGGAGTCAAAAAGCCATCACGCTATTGGGAATGTCCGGAGTCGGTAAAACCGTCCTGGCAAACAAGTTGCGACGCGAAAACTGGTATCACTATTCCGGCGACTACCGCATTGGCAGTCGCTATCTGGACGAACCAATCATGGACAACATTAAGAAACATGCCATGACGGTTCCATTACTGAGGGAGCTGTTGCGATCTGACTCCATCACCATATCCAACAAGATCACCTTCGAGAACCTGAAACCTCTCAGCATTTTCTTGAGCAAAATTGGCGACCCAAATTTAAACGGATTGACACTAGAGGAATTCAGTCGGCGCCAAGACCTGCATCGACGCGGCGAGATAAAAAGCATGCTGGACGTGCCTAAGTTCATAGAGCGTGCTCGCAACGTGTATGCCTACGACCACTTTGTCAATGACGCCGGGGGTAGCGTGTGTGAGCTGGATGACGCTGATGTGATTGAGTGTCTGGCCCAGCACACCATGATCATCTACCTAAAAGCCACCAAGGCCGACGAGGAACAGTTGGTGGCCCGACAAATTCAAGAGCCCAAACCCATGTACTACCGACCGGCGTTTCTCAAGCAACAGCTGCCGCAGTATCTTAGGGAAAAAGGCTTAAGCTCAACCGACGAAATAGAACCTGACGATTTCGTGCGTTGGATATTTCCCAAGCTGTTCTACGAACGTATACCTCGATACGAAAAAATAGCGGCTGATTTTGGCTACACGATTACCACAGATGAGCTTGCATCGGTAACCGGTGCGTCGGACTTTTTGAAGCTGCTTGAGACGAAGCTATAAGACTTAGCCGGTACAAGTATAAGACTGAAGTCTCAGGATACGGCCAGGTTTGGTGGGAAAATCCCGTGGAGATACAGGTGCCGTTTCCGCTGCGCCAAAGTCCAACCAATACACTGTACCTAAGCGATAGCGATTGCCCAGCTTGGCGTTGACGCCAAGACCCGACAGCTCTTCAATGCGAGAGTATGCTCGTTCCCGTTCTTTAAAAACACCAAGGGAGACGGTGTTTGCCAGCTCGCCATGGGGTTCAACGTAGATATCTCGTATACCTTTGTCCCTAAGAGAAAGCCCCAGCGCTTCGGCTTGGCTGTATTCTTTGAATGCCGGCAAGTGGACCCAATACCCAACCCACACATCTTGTTGCGACTCCCGTTGAATGGGAACAACATCTTTGTCATTCAGGGCAACAATGGCGGATTCCGCTTCTTTTGCATCGGTAAAAGGACCCAAACTCCAACAAGTAGAACGGGCCAAAGGCTCGGTATCCGGATCAGGACCGGGCGGATCCACTGGAACTTCGGTTTCCCCGCTCCCATCAGATTGGCTTAACAGTGCGGGGATCGGTAAATTCGCCTCAGAAGCCAGGGTGAGACTCGGACCGGCGCGGGCAACGCGGGCCATGCGGACTGGTTTTTCGGCAAAAAAATTCGACCAAGCGAAAAAGCCCAAATTTGCCAAAAGCAAAAGATAAAGTACCAGCTTCATACCAGCGGAACCTTAACGCAAACCGCCAAGCCACGCAAAACCAAATCTGGATCAAATCTACACTTTGAGTACATCAAATCCGCGACCCGTTCGCCATCACCTCCGGTGATGAATACCTTGGGCTTAACGCCGACGCGTTTTTCCAATTCTTGCACACCCCGATCAGCCAAAGCGGCCACGGAAAACCACGCACCCGCAGCCACCGCGTCTCCGGTACCAGAGGCAAAAAGTTGGACGGTATGGGCTTCCGCGTGACGTATGTCTGCCGTTTTCTTAAGCAACGTCTCCTGCATTAACGGCACACCCGGAGATATGCAACCTCCAAGGTGAGTTCCATCCGAGTCTACCGCGTCCAGGGTCACAGCAGTCCCAGCATCCACAACCAGAAACGGTTTTCTGTTGCGTTGTTTTGCCGCCACCATGGCCAGCCATCGATCAACACCCAAGGCTGCGGGATCTGCATACGCAAGTCTGATCCCGAAGCGGTCCTGGGCGACGCGGACAATGTCCAGTGGCACACCGGCATCCGCGCACCATCGCACAAAGCGATTCTGCAACTGCTTTCCAGCCACATTGGCCAACAAGACGCGTTCAGGGCGGCTGTTGATACGGTCGATTATGGCGTCAAAGCGAACATTCAGTTCACCGACCACACCCCGATGCTTGATTTTGCCCTGATGACTTAAGCCCTCGACTTGTGTGTACCAAGCCCACTTAACACGGGTGTTGCCAATGTCAACGAGCAGAAACACCCTATCCAGTTTCAGCCAAACGCAGGCTGACCTCCCCGGCCGAGAATTCCCTTGTAGATCCATCCTCAAGCTTTAGGCAAAACCCTCCTTCGGCATCGATTCCATGAGCCGTCCCGAAATAAGTCTTACTTTCCTGATGCACGCAAACGGCCCGGCCCTTGTAACAATCTAATTCTTGCCATTGTTGAAGTGCCGTGAGAAATCCCTGACTTAAGCTATGTTCCACCGTTTTGACAACATGTTGAACAATCCCTATCACAACATCTTCTCGGGACGGAACACCTGCATCAAAAACCGATGACAGATCGGCTATCGGTACCTTCATTGGTAAATGCTCTGGGTTACGCAGACGATGGTTCAAACCGATCCCAATGACCAGTAATAAATCGTCTTCCAAGACTTGAGTTTCCACTAAGATGCCACCCAGTTTGCGATCAGCAACCACCAAGTCATTGGGCCACTTTAAACCCAAACGGGTACCACCTAGATCCATCAAGGCGTTGACAACCGCTGTGCCCACCACCAATGACACAGGCCCTAATGCTGACTGAGAGATAGGACGGGATAAAGACATACTGATGCCTTCTCCCACACTGCTAAACCAGCTCCGCCCTCGACGTCCGCGTCCTTGGGTTTGATAATCTGCGATGGCGAGGCGCCAACCTGATCGCTCACCATCACGCTTGAGTTCTGCATTGGTTGAATCAACGCTGTAAGAAAGGCTGGTGGACGCCAACAAATCCAACGCTTCCAAACGTTGCCTCAACTCAGAATGCTTAAGCAGTGCTGATTGGTCTAGGGTGACTCGCGAATCTCTAATGTCCAGGGGAAACCCGGAATGTTGTAAGGCGTGCAGGGTGTTATCAATCTCAAGCTTTGGGCGTTGTAGCAATGCCGCTAATTCATCCACAGAGGATTCGCTTCTAACCACTAAAGACTTCAGAACATCATTAAAATGCCCTGCCTCTTCAATCACGAACCCAACCACCGATGAAACACCATGATGGAACGCTTTCTATCTTCGGTGCCGTTAAGCATCCGAGCGATATTGCTTCGATGGGTAAACAGCACAAACAAAAACATGCCCAAGCCAAAAGCAAACCATGAAGAATTTAAACCGAAGTTCAACCAGGCAAATACTGCCAGACTGCCGGTGGCCACAATACTAGACAAGCCGACGAAGCCCGACAGTAACAACAAAACCACAAAACAAAGCAGAGCAATCAACGCCGCTTTGATTGACAGTGCCGCGACGGCACCCACCAGAGTAGCCACCCCTTTGCCACCCTTGAAACTGAAATAGATAGGGAAAACATGGCCGACCACTGCCGCTGCACCACAAATACAAGCCAGTTGGACTTGGCTCCACCCTGAGGGAACCACGCCAGGTATGGCTAGACCCGGCAGCCAGGCCACCGCCAGCGCGCCTTTTCCAACGTCCACCACCACGACCAATAGAGCGAACAAAAACCCTTGGGTCCTGAGCGCGTTTGTACCGCCGGCATTGCCGCTACCGACCTTCCGAATGTCGACGCCACCAAATAGCTTGCCAACGAGTAACGCGCCAAGAACCGACCCCATCAAATAGGCTAGCCCAGTCTTTACAAGAACTTCCATCATTTAGGATATGCTTCGCCGGAATTGTTGCAACGCCATTGTAGCACTGCAAAATACATAACACTAAAGCACGGAATAGGATTTGAGGTAAGCTCCAAGACCAAGGTACAACACACAACCGCTCATGAATGATAATCAAAAAAATGCGGTTCTCATTTTGAATCCAGAGTCTGGCCGGGGCAAAGGCCGGATACTAAAGCCTAGCATCCGTACTCATTTTCAGCGGGCTGGTTTGGATCTTGAGATCGTTGAAAGCAGACAACCAGGAGACATAAAACGACTGGTCGCCGAATGTTATCGGCAGGCATGCCCCCGAGTCATTGTTGCCGGTGGCGACGGCACCATTTTTGAAGCCGTTAACGGCATCTTGCAGTCTGAGAACCCGATTCCTCTCGGTATCGTACCCATCGGTACGGGCAACGACTTTGTCAAAGCGGTGGGCATCCCGGAACAATGGGCCTACGCTTGTGACCGAATCATTCATGGTACCCCGCAACTGGTAGACCTAGGCCGTTGCAACGGCCACTACTTTGCAAACGGTGTGGGTATCGGTCTAGATGCACAGATCGCCACGATTGCGAAGCGAATCAACTTGATTACCGGTAAAGGCATCTACCAACTGGCGACACTAATACAGCTGTTCAAAGGCATTGACGCGCCGCGGGTTAGTATAGAGGTAGACGGTACAACGTATATTCAAGAGATATCATTGGTTGCAGTGGCCAACGGCACCTGCTTCGGCGGTTCCTTTAAGATTGCGCCAAAGTCTTCCGTAGACGATGGTGAGTTTGATGTAGTGATCGCCGATCCGGTGACTCGCCGGCGAGCACTGTCAGTGTTGCCGAAGATTCGCCACGGTCGCCACCTAGGACTTCCCGAAGTGCAGTATTACAACGCAAAACATGTTGTCATCAGTTCGGAACAACCCCTACCAATCCATCTTGACGGCGAACTGGTGGATCAAGATGTCAACCGCTATGAAATAGAAATCATGCCCAAACGACTCAACGTTATTGTGTAGGGAGCCGGAGTTAGCCTAATTGTCCCAACTATGCGTAACGTGTTGGTGCTGGTTGAGCGGCTGACGAGTTAGGACAATTAGGCTAACTCCGGCTCCTGCTTAGTTGGGTATCCACGCGTAGCCGAGTTTCATAAACAACGTTCGATCTGCGACGGTTAACCCTGGAGTCTCATCCTCGTCAACATGGCTGTCAGAATAGCCCAGAAAAAACACGGTCTGGGGATTGATTTTGTAGGAGTACAACAATTGAGTACCCAGGGATCGAGACCGAGCATCCACCTCATCAACAAAAACCGCCTGGTTCCGCTTCACGTCCTGATGCTGCATTGTAAAGCGAATGAAACTACGCACATTAAATTGCCAGGTTAAACGGACATCGTTGAGTCTCGCTCGGAATATGTCCTCGCCTGTTGGTGTATCCAAGTCAACAAACCGATGTTGCCAACGCATCAACAGGTGCTTGTTGATGTTCCAGTTCACCCTTGGATTAAAGTTGAGCTGATCCCCTAAGCGGGTATTGGCAAAATCAATATTGTCACCATAGGCTGCAAACAATCCGATAAACAGTCCACCAAAGGGCCTAAATTCACCGTAAAAATCCAGTCGGTCTTCGTCAAACAACACATCGTCAAAAAACCGAGCCCGGGTAAACCCACCAAAGCGTACAAAAGATTGCAAAGGTCCATTGAATTGGGCTCGAAGCTCAAGCTCTCGCTCTAGTAGACGCCCGTTTTCGTCGTGGGTTATGTCCCAATCCCCGGCAATTTGGAAACGATTCCACCAGTTGTCTTCGTCACCATGCCATACACGACCCAGACCAGCGGTTTTCTTATCGAATCCCACCTGAGTAACAAAACCTAAGTCCGCACGAAAGTCTTCATCATATTCGTCATAAACGACGTACCAAAACCAATTGCGAGAATCGTGTTCGTATTCGACTGTGAGGGCAGAACCACTGAAGTCATCCACGGGTTGCTCAAATTCGTCGGCAATACTGAGGGGATATGCCGTGTCAGAACGAAGGTACTGAAAGCGAATACTCTCTGTTTCCTTGAATCGCAACCTACCGTCCACACCAGCAACATAGTTGTGATAGTCGTCACCCCTGCGCGCCGTAACCAGGGCACCTAAGGTGGAGTTGCGACCCAGGTCTCTGCGGTAACGACCGATAAAGGCCTGATTTGAGTCGTCAATGGATTCAGTGTCAGAACCAAAGGTGCCCGGTATGAGCAGATTGGTGACTTCGTCATCGGCTGCAATCAATCCATAGGTGCTGGGACCATTCTTTCCAGTCAGCTTTAGACCAATGTTTGGATCAGCTATGTTGCGAGTGAACACCGCATCAAGAGGGCTAGAAAAATAGTCTGCGCCCTCCAAAAAGAAGGGTCGGGTTTCCGGAAAGAAAATCGCAAACTGCCGATTCACATCTAGCTGGGCAACATCGGCTTCCACCTGTGAAAAATCGGGATTAACAGCCACGTTTAATGTCATGTCAGGGGTAATGCCCCAACGTGCACTCACACCAACGTCCGTATCAACACTCCCCCTTACCAAGGGATCCAACACTAAGTCATCCCGGGTTTCGTTTTGCGATGCGGTAAACGTAGGAACAATCTCAAGGTCTCTCCCTGGGCTGGCATTTTCCATACCCTGTATCTTGGCCAACTGACACAAGTAACAATTAACGCCACGATCGAGTTTGTTGTTAGAAA
>JBCCFQ010000107.1:0-8638 GCA_039029655.1 Pseudomonadota bacterium
CCAATGATGACGGGGAGGAAGAGCAATGTGGCGAACTTAGCATCATGTTGCCCTTCTCGGCCCTAGAACCATTCAGGGAAGCGTTAGATTCTGGTCTTCAAAGTGACCAAGCAGCAAAACACGAGCGTTGGAAAATAGCCCTTAGTGACCGACTGGTAAACGCCGATATTGAACTTCGGTCCGAGCTTGCCACTGCAAAGATGAAGTTGCGAGATCTATCCCGCCTCAAACCGGGAGACATCATCCCTATCGAAATGTCAGAGGAAGTGACGGTGAAGGCGAAGGATACCCCCATCTTTTCCGGCCTTTTCGGGACACACAAGGGGGCGAACGCCATCCGTGTATTGAACCCAACCACATCAAACACTCAGCCAGAGGCCAGTCAACATGAGTGAGTCAACGGAACAGGAAGGAACACAGCCCGAAAATCAGGGTGCCGCGGTTCCGGCTGAGGAGTCTGTCAATGAAGTACTACCTGAGGGAAGAGATACGCTAGCTGAACAGACGGACACCTTTCAACCCGACGAACTAGCCGAAGCGAATAGCGGGCCCAAAGCTGACGTCGATATCAACATCATCCTAGACGTCGATGTAGACCTGGCTTTGGAAGTGGGTCGCACAACAATGACTGTGCGAAACCTTCTACAACTGAACCAAGGTTCGATCATCGAGCTTGATCGACTTGCCGATGAACCATTGGATGTACTGGTAAACGGCACCCTTGTGGCTCGAGGGGAGGTCGTTGTGGTCAACGAGAGTTTTGGCGTAAGGCTGACAGAAATAGTCACCCCCCTGGAACGAATCGGTAAACTGAAATGAGACGCTGGCTTCCTCTAGCCCTTATTTTCGCGCCATGTCTCGCCTTTGCGGAAGGTGCTGACTCAATACAGGTGGCCCCTGGCCTGGGTGATTTAGCGAAAATGCTTGTCAGTCTCGGGCTTATCCTCTTTCTGATTTATATAAGCGCCACATTGCTTAGACAAGTACGGTTTGGCAGCAGTGCACTGGGTAATGATGATTCACTGCGCGTGGTCAAAACATTAAGCGTCAGCCCCAAGGAAAAAATACTGATTATCCAGGCGGGCAAGGAGCAAGTACTGGTGGGTTCTTCAAGTGCTGGTCTCCAAAAACTCCACGAACTGAAAGAGCCCATCCCGGTCATGGACGCGAGCGTACAAAAACGCAGTTTCAACACGGTATTACGTTCCTTAAGTGGGCGCTTTCACAATGCATCTTAGACTACTCCTGGTTGGCTTGGTGCTGTTTATCCCGGAGCATGTTTCGGCACAGTCGGTCAGTTTGCCCAGCATAATAATTCCGCCGGATCAAAGTGGTCCTCAGTCCTATACACTGACCATCCAGCTTTTGGCCCTCATGACGGTACTGACGCTGATACCAGCGTTAGTGCTAAGCATGACTTCCTTCACGCGTATCATTATCGTTCTCAGTATATTGCGTCAGGCGATTGGTACGGCGCAGACTCCACCTAATCAAGTCTTGTTGGGCCTAGCGCTCTTTCTAACCTTGTTTGTCATGGCTCCGGTGATGACAAAGAGTTATGAGAGCGGTGTGCAACCCTATCTCGCCGGAGAAGTTGAGGCGGCCGTTGCTATTGAGGAGACACTGCTGCCCATCCGTGAGTTTATGTGGCATCAATCCAGAACCAGTGATCTCGAGTTGTTCGCCGGTATTGCCGAAAGCGAGGGGTTTAGTGATCAAACCGATGTCCCTCTATCGGTATTGATTCCAGCGTTCATCACCAGTGAGCTAAAGACCGCTTTTCAGATCGGGTTTTTGATGTTTATCCCGTTTGTCGTGATTGATCTGGTCGTTGCAAGCGTACTGATGTCCATGGGGATGATGATGTTGTCTCCAATGTTAGTTTCTTTGCCTTTCAAGATCATGCTCTTTGTTCTAGTGGATGGATGGGCATTGTTGATAGGCACTCTGGCGGCGAGTTTCTTCCGATGACTGTGGAAATGGTATTGGGGATAGGGCAACAGGCGCTTATTGTCACGGCCCTTATCTCGGCACCATTGTTGCTGTCTGCTCTCGGGGTCGGTCTGCTGGTGGGTATGCTTCAGGCAGCCACTCAAATCAATGAGATGACCTTAAGCTTCATCCCAAAGCTTTTAGTGCTTGTGGTTGCGATCTGGGTGGCAGGTCCCTGGATGCTGCAAGTCCTGCTTAGTTTTACCAACCGATTAATACAAGATATTCCAGGAATGGTCGGTTGATGCCTGGGAGACGCATCGACTTCGTCGGGAAAATTCTGTGATTTGGTCTGACATCAATCTCACAGAATTGGTGGCAATGTACGTTCTGCCGTTTTGTCGTATTGCAGCGGTACTCATGGTTGCCCCGGTCCTGGGTGCAAACCTACTGCCTCAGCGTGTGAAAATTACGCTTGCTTTGGTTATTTCAGCCTTGCTTGTGCCCATCGTACCGGGAAATGAGGTTGGGGAATTTCCAACCTTGTTGCAAATAATTCAAGAAATCTTAGTGGGCGTAGCTATTGGATTCGTCGTTCAGCTTGTCTTCGATGCCATGGTACTTGGCGGACAAGCCGCGGCCATGAGTATGGGTCTTGGTTTTGCTTTCTTTATTGACTCACAACGAGGCATAAACGTGCCCATAGTCAGCCAGTTTTTTCTCATCATGTCGACTCTGGTTTTCTTGGCAATGAATGGGCATTTGATTCTGATTTCAGTTCTGGTCGATAGCTTTACAACACTGCCTGCAGGTTCCGGAGGCTTAGGGTCCGCAGAATTTGGAGACATTGCTGCCCAGGGCACGCTGCTGTTTGTTGGCGCCTTGAAGTTAGCGCTACCGGCCGTCGCCAGCCTGTTAGCCGTCAACATCGCGTTTGGTGTTGTTAGCCGAGCTGCTCCAACGCTCAACTTGTTTGCCGTTGGATTCCCAGTGACCATGCTCTTGGGATTTATCGTGTTGCAGTTCTCTTTCGGCAATCTTGGTCCAAATCTAGAATATTTGTTTGACGCGGCTTTCGCGGTGCTACGGGACATCTTGGAGTAGCAATGGCTGAGCAACAGTTTCAAGAACGCACTGAGCAGGCAACTCCTAAACGCCTCCAAGAGGCCAAGGACAAAGGACAGGTCGCTAGATCCCGAGAGCTAAACACCATGGCTGTGACTTTAGCGGCGGCAATATCGCTAATGTTATTTTCTCGGCCAATGATCGAGGGATTGGTGTCCTTGCTTAAGTCCGGCTTGGATCTGCGAGTTAATTTTGAACTAAGTCCGCGAAACATCGACGAGCTAATAGACGCTAAACACATGCTGTCCGCACTTAGCGAGGCCGTGCTGAACATGTTGTGGATGTTGTTCCCCTACTTTGTTGTTCTCATAGTGGTGTCAACTCTGGCGCCTCTAGCATTAGGGGGTTGGTCCTTCAGTTGGAAAGCAATTGCTTTCAAATTAGAAAAACTGAATCCATTAAAAGGGCTAAAACGTGTTTTCGCCATGCGTGGCTTGATGGAGCTTCTAAAGGCTCTGGCCAAGTTCGTGCTAATTGCCGGTGTCGGTTCTGTCGCAATGATGTGGCTAGGACCAAAGTTTATTGGCTTAGGATTGGAGCCCATTAAATCCGGGCTCGCTCACGCGGCCGTATTGTGCGGATGGTTTTTCGTGATTCTAAGTTCATCCTTGGTTGTTATTGCTGTAATCGATGTGCCCTTCCAGATTTGGGATCATGCCAAGCAGTTAAAAATGACCAAACAAGAAGTAAAAGACGAAGCGAAAGAGACGGAGGTTAATCCGGAGCTGAAGGGACGGATTAGGGCGATTCAGCAACAAATGGCGACTGGCCGCATGCTCCAAGATGTGCCTTCCGCCGACGTGGTTATTACGAACCCAAGTCATTACGCAGTCGCATTAAAATATATTGAGGGCGACATGAAAGCGCCGAAGGTCTTGGCCAAGGGAATTGATCATCTAGCCCTGAAAATCAGACAAATTGCACAAGACAGCAACGTCCTTGTTTTCGAGGCGCCGCCCTTGGCCCGTTCAATCTACGCTAGCACGAAAGTCGGTACAGAGATTCCGGCACGTTTGTATGTAGCGGTTGCTCAGGTGCTTATCTATGTGCATCAGTTACGTCGTTATAAGACGGGGGAGGGAGAGTATCCAAACAAACCTGTAGTGAACCTAGGCGATGAGGGTGCTGAATGAGCTGGGGCGTAATGTGGGATGAGCTAAGACGCTATCCTAGTTCCGCTTTGGGTGTTCCAATTCTATTGGTGATGATACTCGCCATGATGATTGTGCCGCTTCCGGCCATGGCGCTAGATGTATTCTTTAGTTTCAACATCGCCCTCTCGTTGGTCATTATCCTTGCGGTAATTTACGTTCTGCGGCCGCTAGATTTTGGTGTATTCCCGACAGTCTTGTTGCTTGTTACCTTGCTCAGGTTGGCATTGAATGTGGCGTCTACTCGGGTGGTTCTACTAAATGGTCATACGGGTACAGATGCAGCGGGTCGGGTGATACAGGCTTTTGGGGAGTTCGTGGTCGGTGGCAACTACGCTGTAGGCCTCATCGTTTTTATCATCTTGGTAATTATCAATTTTGTTGTTGTGACAAAAGGCGCCGGCCGGGTCTCAGAGGTTAGCGCGAGATTTACCTTGGATGCCATGCCTGGCAAACAAATGGCCATCGATGCTGACCTAAACGCGGGGGTAATCAGCCAAGAGGAGGCCAAGTTTCGCAGAAACGAAGTTCGCGAAGAGGCGGACTTTTTTGGTGCCATGGATGGTGCCAGTAAGTTTGTTCGTGGTGATGCTGTCGCGGGTATTTTGATTCTCTTCATCAACCTGATCGGTGGACTTATTGTGGGCACCGCTCAACGTGGTATGGCCCTCGCAGATGCTGCTAGGAACTACACCTTGTTGACTATCGGCGATGGATTAGTCGCACAAGTACCATCGTTACTGCTGTCAACCGCCGTTGCAATTATTGTGACCCGCATGTCCCGTTCTCAGGATATGGGCGAACAGGTGCTTCATCAGTTGTTTGCACAGCCGCGGGTACTTACGGTTTCAGCTTTGATACTTGGCGGAATGGGTCTAATACCCGGAATGCCCAATTTTGCATTCCTAACCTTGGCTGCGTTGGTCGGTTCGGCTGCGTACTTGTCGTATCAGTCCAGTAAGGCGGCTGCGGACGCGCCCCCGGTTCCTGTAGAAGCCGAACCCCAAGCCATCGAAGACAAAGACATCACTTGGGACGATGTGGCTAGCGTGGACCCACTAGGCGTTGAAGTGGGCTATCGATTGATTCCACTGGTGGACAAAAACCAGAGTGGTGAACTCATGGCCAAGATTAGAGGGGTCAGAAAAAAACTCACTGATCAGTTGGGTTTTTTGATACCCCCGGTGCATATACGAGACAACCTCGATTTGTCTCCCACCAGTTATCGGGTGTCTCTTATGGGTGTTCCTGTTGCCCAGGCGGAAGTAGTGCCCGGTAGGGAGCTAGCCATCAATCCTGGTCATGCCAATGGTAAGCCCACTGGCATCGAAACCAAAGATCCCGCCTTCGGCTTGGACGCCGTATGGATCGAACCCCAGGCTAAGGATCACGCCCAAACATTAGGCTACACCGTCGTCGATGCCAGTACCGTAATTGCCACACACTTCAGCCAACTTGTACAAAACCATGCCTCGGAGCTTTTGGGTCACGACGAAGTTCAACACTTGCTAGACAAACTCACAGAGAAGGCACCGAAACTTGTTGAAGAGTTAGTACCCAAGACGTTGTCTTTGGCGGTTGTGGCACGTGTTCTTCAGGATCTGTTGGCAGAAAAGATCAACATCAAAAACTTAAGAAAAATCGCCGAAACTTTGGCGGAACACGCCCCCAAGAGTCAGGATCCCGCCGCTTTGCTAGGGGCAGTAAGGGTGGCATTAGGCCGTTCAATTGTGCAAGACATAGGTGGAATGGGGGAAGAACTGCCGGTTTTTACCTTGGATCCAAAATTGGAACAGATCTTGCAGGATTCGGTTAACAACGCCCAAGGAGAGGGAATGGGAATCGAACCAAATCTCGCGGAGAAAGTGCACGAAGCTTTGAACACGCAAACTCAACGACAACAGATGTTAGGCGAGCCCGCGGTGCTGCTGGTGCCGCCCGTCATAAGACCTTGGATCGCAAGATTTACAAGGCAAGGGATACCTGACTTGAACGTCCTTGCATACAACGAAGTACCAGACAACAGAACCGTTCGCTTGGTTGGCGCGGTAGGGAATTGAGTGAGAAGCCATGCGTATTAAACGTTACTTTGCTGAAGATATGCGGACTGCAATGCGACAAGTTAGGGAATACCAAGGCGCGGACGCGGTGATTCTGTCAAACAAGCGAGTCGAGGGAGGCATTGAGATCGTTGCCGCGACGGACTATGAACCTGAGCTGGTTAACCTATCTACTCCCAGCAAGAAATCTTCGCCGATGGCGGAGTATGAAAAAGTCCAACAAGCCGCAGATGATGCTGTTGACGACGAGGACGTTTCACAGGAAGAGGAGCACCAAGAACAGACTTCCGAAGAAAAGGTAGATCACTCCCCAGTCGTTTGGTCACAAGAACCCACCATGGTGAAAATGAGGGAGGAGATCGCTGAGGTAAAACAGTTGCTCCAAGATCAGCTCGCTGGTTTGACTTGGAACCACATTGATCGACAGCAGCCCCATCGCATAAAGCTACTACGAGATCTTACTGGCTTGGGCTTAGACCCACAGCTAACCAAGAAGATTGTTGAGCAGATACCGGAGTCCACCAGTCCAACCAAGGTCTGGCGTAATGCGCTCGCGTTGCTGGCGAAGCAACTGGACTTCGCCAACCAAGACCTGACTGACAGCGGTGGTGTATTCGCGATTGTCGGTACGACCGGCGTTGGTAAGACGACGACCGTGGCGAAACTGGCAGCGCGCTTTGCGTTGACCCACGGCGCGGACAAAGTCGGTCTAATTACCACTGACGGATTTCGAATCGGAGCACAGGAACAATTGCTGACCTTTGGAAGAATTCTTGGCGTACCAATTCAAGCGATCTCCAAGCCAGATCAGCTTTGTGATGCATTAGAACAATTTTCGGATAGGGACTTAATCTTGATAGATACCACGGGTGTGGGACAGAGAGACAAAGCGCTAGTGGAATCCCTTGAGGCATTGGAATCTAAGGACATCGACGTAACAGTGCTTCTTGCGCTTTCAGCGAGTACTCAAGTCTCGACACTGTACGACAGCATTCGATGCTTTAGACAGGTCACAAACATTCATGGGTGCGTAGTTACCAAACTCGACGAAGCAACTAGTCTCGGTGGGTTGTTCTCCGCAGTTACTAGATATGGCCTACCAATCAATTATCTGACTACCGGTCAGTGCGTACCCGAGGACATCAAATGCGCAGACGGAGAGTGCGCGAATCTTGTCAGTATGGCGGTTTCACTCATGAAGCAGCATGCGGAAGCCATGGATGATGAATATATGGCGAGCGAATTTACAAAGGTAGCGGTTAATGGATAGAGCAGTATCAATGACTGATCAAGCGACAGGTCTCAGGCGTGTCATGAACCGACCGCCCGTGCGAGTTATAGCAGTAGCCAGTGGCAAGGGTGGTGTTGGCAAGACAAGTATTTCCGTAAACCTCGCTTTTGCATTGGCTAATCGAAGACAAAAGGTCCTATTGCTAGATGCCGACCTTGGTTTGGCCAATGTCGACGTCATGCTTGGTTTGCAGCCAAAAAGGACTATTGCACATGTACTTGAGGGCAGCTGCTCAATCAAAGATGTGTTGATTAGGCTGACAGATGGGCTATCTGTAATACCAGCAGCTTCAGGGATCGCAAGCTTGTCCGAGCTTAGTGATGCGGAAAGTATCGGTATCGTGCACGCTTTCAGTGATCTGAGCTCTGACCTTGACACTTTGATCATCGATAGCGCTGCCGGAATAGCGAGAAACGTAACAAACTTTGCCCGATCAGCCAATGAAATCATCGTAGTGTTATGTGACGAACCGGCGTCACTAACTGACGCTTATGCGTTTATCAAAGTCATGAGCCGAGAGTATGACGTGCGGAACTTCAACATCCTCGTCAACATGGTGAGAGGACCGCAAACAGGTCGCATACTCTTTTCAAAACTACAAAAAGTCTCAGACCGTTTTCTTGATGTTCAGCTGAGATATGCAGGCGGCGTGCCCTACGATGACAAACTCAGGTCTGCCGTCATGAATCAAGAAATAGCGGTTAGAAAGTTTCCCAGTGCCAGCGCCTCCTTAGCCTTCAAATCCATTGCTAAAAGCATCACGACGTGGCCGCGCCAGCTGCACAGCAGCGGTGGAATTGAGTTTTTTGTTGAACGTCTAGTGAATTCTAAATCTGATTGACGGAAAAGAAGAATGAGTATTTCAGAAGCCTATTTAGAGAATCAAACTTCACAAGAAGACCTTGTTCTCAAACATGCATCCCTAGTCAAACGAATCGCCTATCACTTGATGAATCGTCTACCTCAAACTATCGATGTGGATGATCTCATACAAGCGGGCATGATTGGTCTTTTGGAAGCCAGTCGAAATTACTCCACGGAGAAAGGGGCCAGCTTTGAGACCTATGCTGGTATACGCA
>JBCCFQ010000108.1:0-8602 GCA_039029655.1 Pseudomonadota bacterium
CCTGACGCATCCGGACCCGGAGCGGGTCGGCCAGATCGCCCTGCTCGACGCGCACGGCACGTTCGAGCTCGGCCGCAGCGCGCCGACGTTCAGCACCGTGGACGGCGCACACGTCGGGCCGCTCTCGGACCCGTTCGTCTCGCGCAAACCCCTGGTGCTGAAGCGATCGAAAGGAGGCCCGTTGGTCTTGGCCCGCGACGGCTCCTCCACGCAGGTGGAGGTGGACGGCGCTGCGCTCGACGAGCGCCACGCCATCGGCCCTGCGCGGGTCGTAATGTGTGCTCAGCAAATAACTCGGCAACCGCTGGGTCTTGTTGTGCGCTGATTTGTGAGGGGGTCGTGCTTAAGAAAAGCAGCACGATGGACATACCGGATAAACGCATGGAAATCTCCTGAAGGTTTCAGAGATTGTACCGCGTCATGGTTAAAGTAGGGTGAGTTCTAGTGGGTGCGAAAGCGCGCGTCAAAATAGGCCACGGCGATCAAGGCGACGAGTCCTGTGCCTAACACATAAATAGCGCCCGGTGAGTTGTCTAAAAACAGGCCGATACCCACAGGGGTCGCGAAAATTCCCACTGCTGCGAGCAACCGTTGTCCGAAGACCTGTCTTTTCCAAAAAACCAGGGTAGCCAAGGCCAAAAGGCACACTAAGAAGAAAAGGGCGGTCATAATCATG
This sequence comes from Pseudomonadota bacterium, assembly GCA_039029655.1. Classification (GTDB taxonomy): domain Bacteria; phylum Pseudomonadota; class Gammaproteobacteria; order Steroidobacterales; family JBCCFQ01; genus JBCCFQ01. Next base: position 677 of record JBCCFQ010000108.1, read on the forward strand.
TTGTTTTCCTGGCTACGTGTCATTTGTGACAACCTGAAGTTATTTAGGTTTCATTGAACGTCAAAACAAGTGGTCACAAGCCCGGATAAGAGGCATCATTTACGTTAGGTTCAGCTAGAGGGGAGGCTGTCATGAACCTAAGAGTGCTTCCAAAAAACTGGGGAATATTCGTCTCACTGAGTTTCGTTCTAGGCTCTACTAACTCAATGGCGCAGGAAGGGGCAGCGCCCCCCAAGTGGCTGTTGCGGGAAATACAACAAGTCACCGCACACGGTGGTCGATGGGTGGCCGATAATCAGGAATACCAATCAGAGAATGAGCCTTATGAGGCCTATGTAACGGTGTGGACGGCTAATGCCGGTGGCTACACCATGCACGGTCGATTGTTTGGGATTCGCAGCGGACAGGAAACACCAGACTTTTGGCAATACAGGCAATATTGGCACCCTGGAGAAAGAAGGGTCGTGCTAGAACAGTTTGGCTGGGGGGTAACCGTGGGTATTGGTCGGGTCTGGCAAGAGGGCGATTCAACCCATTCCAGTCAGACTTTTTATCGGCCGGGCAGCCCACCACGCCAAGAGGGACACAAAACTCAGTACATAGATGAGGACACCAAAACCACCGAGAGCTTTTCTATTGAAGAAGGACAATGGCTGCCTCAGCGAAACTATACTTGGCATCGAGACAGAAAGAGCGAGTGATGCCAGAAAACCCTAGGTGGGAATCGTTAACTGGTTCCTGGGTTTGACTTAGCTTCACCCGATTCGAAACCATCATGTGTCCCAGGTCTCAATTTTGGACACAAAAACTTACCATTTACGCTTTTTTTTCAGTAAGATACGCTTCTTAGGTTGCTTAGCAGCCACAGATATCACCTTAAGAATCGGACTGTCGGGTGGGTGGGGTGACAGCCGATTATTGCTTGGGCAAGCTTGGGAGACGGGGAGATCGAAAAACTGATTCGAATCAAGACTCAGGTTCGGGTGGGTCGTTGGTGGCACGTCGCCATCGCGTACAACGGCATTGGACAGGTTGGGTAGATTCCGATGCTCTTAACCATGGCCGCCTTACTCATATACACAGGTCTATCAATTACCTATGTGTACGCCTTTAGGGGCGACGCACGCTGGGGAACATTTAAAGAGTATTCTCGAAAAGCTTGGCCTATCTTCGCCCCTCTGAATTGTCTCTTGTATGCCTTTACCACCAAGCGTGGACAAAAGGCCTATCCCGACGTTGAAGACTTTTCGGAACTGGACAGCATCCACGCCAACTGGGAGGTGATCAGGGATGAGGCCCAGGCTCTTTTGGACACCGGATACTTTGAAAAAACGACTGACACAGAGTCCGGCTCGTATTATGACGTGGGTTTTAGAACGTTTTTTAAGTATGGCTGGAGCAAGTTTTACCTAAAGTGGTATGGCTATACCCACGAGTCGGGCAAAAGACTGTGTCCCAAGACTGTCGCATTACTGCAAGACATCCCCATGGTGAAAGGGGCGATGTTTGCGCTGTTGCCGGCGCGGTCTGAGTTGACCCGGCATTCAGACCCCATAGCGGTCTCACTGCGTTATCACCTGGGATTGATAACTCCAAACTCTGATGACTGCTATATCAATGTCGACGGCAAACGAAACGCCTGGCGCGACGGTGTCGCCTTCATTTTCGATGAAACTTATCCCCACTTTGTTGAAAACAACACCGATGAACGTCGCTTGATCTTGATGTGCGATATCGCTCGCCCAACCCATACCCTCGGCAGGGTGTTTCACTTTTTTTACGAACGACTGGCGGGTCTGACAGTCGTCCCTAACCTGGAAGGGGACAAACGGGGTTTTGCTAACAGAGTTTTTTCATCCCTGGCTCCAACCTTGGCAAGGGCGAAGGCCCTCAAAACCACCAACCTATCGCTGTACAAAGCCCTAAAACTATTGGTGAACGGCAGCCTAATCCTCATTTTGTTGCTAATCATTTCCGGCATCGTTAGCCTATTCACCTAGAATAAAAACCACTTAGCTTCCCACGCACGCGGACCGCGTCAAAGGAGCGCAGTATGTTGTTAATCACTGGTGCCACCGGAAAGGTGGGCCGAGCTGCTGGTAAAGCATTGTCAGAATCAGGCATCCCCTTTAGGGTTTTGGTTCGAGACCCTCAAAGATTGTCCCTGCCACCGAGTGAATCAATCCAGGTAGCGGTAGGAGACTTGAGTAGTCCTAAGACACTGGAAACTGCGCTAGAGGGCGTGAATTGTGCTTTGTTGGTCACCGGAAATAGCGAATCTCAGGAAGTTCAAGAGCGAAATTTCATCGACGCTGCTGCATCCTGCGGTGTGTCGAGGGTGGTTAAGATCTCGTCCATGGAGGCAAGCCCCACGACAACAGCGGTACTACCCAAGCTGCATTACGACATTGAGCAGCACACCAAAGCTTCTGGTATGGCCTGGACTTTCCTGCAGCCTAACTTTTTTATGCAGAACCTGCTGATGTATGCAGAACCTATTGGCAAAGCCGGGGTGTTTGCATTGCCTTTCGGTAACGCTAAAGCGGCGCTCATCGATGTTAAGGATATCGGTGCTGTTTGCGCCAAAGTACTACAGGAAGAGGGGCACGACAACGCCACCTATCAGCTTACTGGCTCTACGCTGCAATCGTTCCATGACGTCGCGGCTTGTTTTTCGGATTGTTTGGGTAAAGAGGTCAAGTATATCCCTCAAAGTGCAGAGGAGTTTCGTGGTGTGCTATCCAACTTTATTCACTCCACATGGCACCTCGACGCTTTGTGCGAGTTGTTCGCCCAAATCGAGGCCGGAGCGCTGGAGAACACCACGGATCATGTGAAACAACTACTGGGACACTCGCCTAGGTCTTTGAAGGATTTTATCGTAGACCACAAGGCCGTGTTCGAGGGCTAAATACAGAGGGTTTGTTATGTCGCGGGCAAGAGAGATTAGCTATCTATTGATAGGCGTGTTGTTTTTTGGCGCGGTACAGGCGGAAGATGTCCTAGTCAGTGGCAGTGACGCATTTTTAATTCGTCAAAAGACCACATGCGGTACCACAGAACAGGGAAAGACGCGCTATGGCATATGGGAGGGGCGAGCGTATAGCAGGGTACCAGGCGAAAAGGACCAACATTTGTTTAATCTTCTTGGAATAAACACTAGACATTGCATCACCGTGAATGACCCAGTGAGAGGCAAAGGCTATAGAAGCGTCTCCCGAGAGATCATGGTGTATATGGATCCCGAGTCCGGCGAGGTGATAGATACCTGGCAGAACCCGTGGAGTGGTGAAACCATCGATGTCATCCATGTAGCCAATGACCCGGTCAACATGCGCGCTATTCGTTACGAAAAAAACGAGCAAGGTGAGGTGGATCAGGAATTCAAGGCAAGACGTTACGGTGACGTTATAGCGGCCTCCGCTGAAATCCCCTTGTTTTACAAAAACCCCTTAGGCGGTGAGTACCAAAAATACGTTGGTGGCACCTATCACGCCATGGAAATATTCAACAGTTTTTACAACGCCAAGAAGTTGTTGAATCCCCGAACCAAGTCCATTGGTCAGTCTCACTTGGGATGGACTCGCGTTGCCAAGTGGCTTCCATGGATGGAGATGGGGGATCGACCAGGAATCATGGTTTTCAATGCCAACGGCTTCAGCGCATTTGATAAGGGCCGCATTCCGGAAAAGCTAACGGATGTTCTCCAGAGTCGCTATCCAAAGTATTTGGTGCCGCCCCCGTTGGATGATGATAGACCAAACGAAACCTCTTGGACTGTGTTTAAGAAGCACATGGAAGAGAAGGGCCAGCAGTAACGCGCCTGATGGCAGCTGCAGGCCCAAGGATATGTTCCATTTCGATTGAGTATTCAGCAAAGCACAGGGGTCTGTGCGGGGAGATTGATCGTTGTCTGATAAAGTTATGAGGCACACCCGAACTTTGTATCTTGATTGTCACAATTGACCGTCACATATTAACCCCCATCAAGTTAGCGAACCCAGTTACGTTTCTTAAAATCGGGTAAAAAACCAAGCCGGTACCATCCATTCGTGAGCAGCACGGCGACTTTCAGGCCATCACGGCGCGTACGCATATTCCGCATCTACCTTAGGTATTTATCCAAATACTACTCATTTCAAAGACGCGACATACTCAAATTTGAACGGTTGGAGACGACTATGCAAGACAAAAACCCAATTTTGGTTGTGGTAGATCCCACCATTGGTGAGGAGCAGGTTGTGCTGAAGCGGGCCAAGACGTTGGCGTTAGCCTTGGGCAGAGATTTGGAGCTGCTCATTTGCTACTACGATCAGTATCTAGGCAGCGAACGATTCATGGGCGGTGCGGACTTGGCGGGCTTACGAGATCAAATGATCTCTATCTTGCGGCGCAAGCTCGATGACTTCGCCAAGCCTCTGGTAGAGGCCGGCATCAAGGTAGAAGTGTCGGTCATCTGGGACCAGCCTTTGGACGAGTCCATAGTCAGATTCGCTAAGGTCGTCAAACCCAGCATAGTCTTGAAGGAAACCCACTATCACAGCAAGATTTCCCGTGCGATTTTCACGCATACCGATTGGAACCTGATCAGGCATTGTCCTTTTCCCTTATGGCTAGCCAAAAGCGGTGAGACGGATTGGAATCCGACAGGAGACGTGGTTGGATCCGTGGATCCGGTGCAAGAGCACGATAAACCGGCCGTCCTCGACGGCATCATCCTAGATCACGTTCAAGGTCTGGCTAATAGTCTTGGATCCACTGCCCGAGTGTTCCACTCGTGGAGTCACCCTATCCCCACCCTTGCCGATGGGGTTTTAATGCCTGCCGCATATCGTGGCTATGAGATCGAGCGTGAGATTGAAAGACAGCATAAAAAGGCTCTGAATCGTCTAGTAGCGAATCGAGGAATATCTGACGACCAAGTCCACATGATACCGGGTTCGACCTTTGAGGCGTTGCCCGAGTTCGTGGATAGCCATCAGGTAAGTCTGGTGGTGATGGGTTCTGTGGCTAGAGGACGAGTCAAACGAGCGATTATCGGAAGTACGGCGGAAAGAGTCCTGCCCATGCTTTCTTGTGATTTGCTTATCGTAAAGCCGGATTGGGTTGAGCAAGAGACGCAAAACGTGAAGCCCGAAATCGTCAACACCAGCCATGAAGCAGAGCTTGACAAAGATCTAGATGAAGCCTTCATCGTATGAAAGCCACCACCATCAGTCTTAATTCACGCTTGACGAATGAACAGATTGAGCTGCTGCGTTTTCGACTTGAGGCCTACAAGAACGAACTAATGGAGAGAGTAACAAGGTTAGATCAATCCAGCCGACGCGCTCTCAGTGCAGATAGCGGTGAGCGCGCGGTTGAATTGGAGGATAGCGAAGTGCGTCAGGCATTGTTGCGAGAAGGAGAGGACGAGCTCTCGAAGATCCTGGCATGCATAGAGAGAATCAAACAGGGTGGTTATGGGTTTTGTATTTGTTGTGGCGAGCAGATCGGATGGCCACGATTACAGGCTAAACCTCATGCTCTACGTTGTATCAAATGCCGTGAATCATTAGACGATGGTTAAGAAAGGCTTGGTAAAGCCGAAGCGCTGGGTGGTTGCCTGTGACAGTACTGACGCTCGAATCTACTCCCTCAACGGGTGGCAGTTTCACGACCTGGTTTGGGAAAGCACCAATTCATCCGGGAGGGTTCCTGAACGGAAACTCACCTCAGATCGCCCGGGCTTTACCTCAACACCCCTGGGGTACGGCCAGCATTGGGTTGATCAAAAAAACACCCACAAAAACGAAGCTCGTTCACGTTTCTTGCGGAAAGTAAGCGACTTCCTCTTACGATCCAAAAACAAAGGCCAGTACGATCGATTGGTGATTTGTGCGCCGCCACTTGTTTTGGGCGTACTGCGAAAAGAACTTGATCCTACAATAAGGCCTTTGGTGGATCTGGAGCTGCCAAAGGACCCCGGACGTTCATCAATTGAAGATCTGACTCACGTCTTAAGAAAAATATAGATAGTCTTCCGCGTCGATTAAGTAGTCCCCGAAGTTTCCCGTGGAAGATACGAATTCTTGCTCCCAAACCAATCTGTAAGAATCCCAATGGGAGGATAAAACGATGGACTTACTTGTGATTGTGTTCGGTATCCTAATTTTGTCGGTGGGCATTTGGGGGGCTGCGCAACCGCAACCGTTGTTGTCAATGGCGGATCGGATATGGAGCAATCGCTCCGCAATACTCGCTGCCGTGCTGTTGCGACTACTGTTTGGACTTGCAATGGTTCTGGCGGCTTATCAGTCGCGTTACCCTCAGGTGATATTGAGCCTAGGGGTTTTGATGATCGTCGCAGCATTAGCCATACCCGTCCTTGGTACCGAACGAATAGGGGCCATGATTGACTGGTGGAAAAACCGCCCGGCGATAGTCCTGCGTTTATGGGCAGCGGCAGCGGCTTTATTTGGAGTGTTCGTGATACACGCGATGGTATAACTCAATTGGAGTGGAGAATAGACATGAAACGACAAAGAATTCTAGGAATGCTCTTAATCAGTCTGGCATTAGTTTCTGCTTGTGATTACGGTGCAAAATCTTCGGCTGGTTTCCGCCTACCAGATGGCGACCCGAAAGTGGGTGAAGCTGTATTCGCTCGATTGGAATGCACAAACTGTCATACCGTGAAGGACTCGTCATTCGATAAGAGCCCAGAAGGGGAGATAAACGTCCAGTTGGGCGGTCGAGTCCATCGGGTCCAGACCTATGGAGACTTGGTGACCTCCATTATCAATCCATCCCATAGATTGGCGCAAAAGTATCCCAAGAACGCAGTATCCGAGGATGGTGAGTCACTGATGCGAAACTACAATAGCGTTATGACCATTCAGGAACTCGTTGACTTGGTTGCATTCCTGCAAGGCACTTACAAAGTTGTACCTCCCCCTGGCCGGTATCAGCCTTATGCTTATCGTTAGCTTATCAGGTGGTGCGCAATAGGCTACGCATTTTCCACAGCAAGACGATGGTTTTCACCAATTACAAGTTGCTGCCAATTCAACGATAGTAGACATGAATTCAAACATTGAATTAATACGGAGGATTCGACTGATGACATCATCACGATGGCAACCCATCCGCGAGATGGAAAACTTCTTTGATCGGTACGGGGAGATCTTTTCCCACCCCCTTGGAATGCTGAGGGACTACAGGGCGGTAAACGATGACACCACATGGTCACCCGCCGCAGATATCACGGAGTCTGACAATGAATACTTGATTAAAGCGGAACTACCGGAAGTCAACAGGAAGGATGTGAAGGTTTCCGTCGACAACGGAATCATCACAATCACGGGTGAGAGAAAACTGGACAAGAGCAATAAAAAGCTTCATAGAATAGAAACTTACTATGGCAAGTTCTCGCGCAGTTTTTCTTTACCTGACGATGTAAACGGAAAGAACATTAAGGCGGAATCTAAAAATGGCGTTCTCTGTGTCCACCTTCCAAAGACCGACTCCCCTAAACCAAGGCGAATCGAGGTCGATGTAAAGTAATGGCTAGACGGGAGCGCTCCAACCTCCAAGGTTCCGGGCGCTCCCGAGGCCCAACTACAGGTAAGGCGCCGCAAGCCAAGCCGTTGCGTCTCTCAGCCGAATAATCCATGATCGTGTTTCGAGTTTTGATGGGTCTAACGCCTCTGAGATCGCCCGTCGTTTTTCAATATGCTCCCACAGGCGGTGACTGAGTTCCTTTGAATAGATCTCCAAACCTATTTCAAAATTCAGTCTCAAGCTGCGATAGTCGAGATTGGCGCTGCCAACAATAGAATAGTAATCATCGATCAATAAGAGTTTTCCGTGAGTGAAGGGCGGCGGTTGCAAGTAGACGGAAACTCCATAGTCTGTCAATCGTTGGATCATGTGCATTGTGGCCCA
>JBCCFQ010000109.1:0-8557 GCA_039029655.1 Pseudomonadota bacterium
CTGGTCAAGACTGATGGACGGTTCTTCGTTAGGTAATAAACTTGCGACGTTTCCGTTATGTACACCCACGGTACTGGTGGCATCTTCCTCGATAATTTGCGTGTCTTCATCAACCGAATCCAACAATCCGTGTTGTATTTCAGTTTTCAGAATTTCGTGCAGTCGCTGGGAAATACGTTCGGCACCACGCAATTCCCGCAGCATGCCAAGTGCCTGCCAACGAGCCTCTGGATCGGTCTTCAGCGCGCCGGACAACTCTCGTTGCAATTGCTGAAAATCCAGCTCATCGCGCAAAAACGAATTCAAAATGACCTGTACGTCGCTCAATGCTACAACCTAAAAAAACGCCGGTGAGTGGGTTAAAAACTGCAAAGGATACGGGAAGTTTCGCTTAATCTTTATTGTAGCATGGGCACTCATAGAACCAGCTCCATAGGCCCTGCCTGCCTGTTTTAGATTTTTCAAAGAGTTACTACTTTTATCTCGAAGTGAATGAACGTTAGATGAATTTGAAGTGGCGCTTCTGATGCCGAACGTAGCGCGGCCAGGGCACGATGTCCGAGGACAACAACTGCGATCTGCGGTTCTTACACACACTTGAGAATGGTTACCATGGGGCATGACCTGGATTACGACTATTCCCTATGAGGATGCTGAAGAAGATCTGCGGCAGACTTATGATCGTGTGGCCGGCAAAGGCCAGCAAATCGACAACATTCTGATGGCCCACAGCCTGAGACCCCACACCTTAGTGGGGCACATGACGCTATACAAAAGTGTGTTGCATCACTATGGCAATAAAATACCCAAGTCCTTTCTGGAAGTCGTTGGCGTTTTGGTTAGCACCCTAAACCAATGTCGCTACTGTGTGGATCATCATGCCACCGGGTTGAGACGTTTGGTCAACAACGACGCACTTTTCGACGCCATGATGGAACAGGTATCCGCAATGGTGAAAACCTCATCCTGCGATGAGCAAGTATTTTCACCTCAAGAGCAAACAGCCATGCGCTATGCGAAGCTGCTGACTCAGACACCCGATTTGGTGTCTGCTGAAAGCATCGACACTTTGCGGAAAACCGGCTTAGACGATGGAGAAATTCTGGAGATCAATCAAGTTGTCGCGTATTTTTGTTACGCTAACAGAACTGTTCTTGGCCTCGGTGTAACCACGTCCGGGGAAGAGCTTGGCTTGAGTCCAGGTGATTCGGATGATCCGGAAAACTGGAGCCACGGATAAGAATAAAGAGTCTATGTTGAATTTGCTGAATGCTTTACGCGACAAGCTGGTGACGGAAGAGTTATCGGGTTTAATAGATCGCATACCCAATCAGGTAGGGTCTTATGACTACGATCCTTGGGGTTTCAACAAGGAAAAGGCCAAGCCCATCGCTGGCCTGATGAAATGGTTGTATGACAATTACTTTCGTGTCCAGGCTCACGGACTAGAAAACATCCCCGCCACGGGTCGTGTATTGGTCATCCCAAATCACAGCGGCCAGCTGCCCATGGACGGTACCTTGATTGGGACAGCACTTCTCACCAACCCCCACGGACCTCGGATTCCCAGAGCCATGGTGGAACGATTCTTTCCCACCGTTCCCTTTATCGGTGACCTGCTCAATCGCATGGGCGGCGTGATTGGCGACCCGGCAAACTGTTCGCGGATGCTAGAGAATGAGGAAGCGATTGTTGTGTTTCCGGAGGGTGTACGTGGATCCGGCAAACTCTACCGACAACGCTATCAGCTACAGCGATTTGGCACGGGATTTATGCATCTGGCACTGGAGCACAACACCCCCATAGTGCCGGTGGGTGTCATAGGTTGCGAAGAAACCATGCCTTCCTTGGCGAACATAGAACCCCTGGCGAAACTGTTACGCGTTCCCTATGTACCGGTATCCGTTCCTTTGCCTCTTCCGGCAAAGGTATCACTGTATTTTGGTAAGCCGATGCACTTTAGCAAACGCGGTAAGAAAGAAACCGACGTGTTGGAAAAAGTTGAGCAAGTAAAAGACGCCATCCGCGCACTTTTGGAGCAGGGCCTCGCAGAACGAGAGAGCATTTTTTGATATGACAGAAGGCGTAACCTTAATCACTGGTGCGGGCGGTGCCTTAGCACGGAGAGTCGTCAAACTTCTGAGCGACACCACACAAATGGTGGGTGTCGAGTTTCGCCGAAACATGCGGGTTACGGCCGACCTTCCTGTCTACCAAGTCGACTTCCATAAGCGGGGCTTCGAAGATGTATTCAAAGATCACACTGTGGACACGATTATCCACTTGGGTCGTTTTGAAGCCGAAGAGTCAACCCCGGAGAGTCGCTACAACGCCAATGTGGTGGGTTCTCAACGATTGTTCGATCTTGCGGTGAAATACAAAGTTTCCAAGGTGATCGTCCTCTCCACCTTTTACGTCTATGGCGCCTCGCCATACAACCCGGCACTGCTGAATGAATCGGCACCCTTAAAAGCATCCGGCTTGTCCAAAGACTTGGTAGACGCGGTTGAACTGGCCAATTTATCAAACATCTACCTTTGGAAGTACCCAAAGCTAAACATGACAATCTTACGACCGTGCCACATCGTTGGTCCTGGTGTGAGAAACAGCATGAGCCTACTCTTAGAGCAACCTGTCGCCCCGGTGTTGTTCGGTTTTTCGCCCATGATGCAGTTTATTCATATTGACGACATGGCGAGAGCGATTACCCTGGCTTTTAAGGAAAAGCATCGGGGTGTCTACAACGTCGCACCGGAAGATTGGATCGCTTATCAAGATGCATTGGAAGCAGCAGGGTGTGCACGAATACCCATACCATCGATTCCACCTCTCATCCCAAACACCATTTCGAAGATTTTGCGCATGAAGGTGTTCCCCGCGTTCTTGATTAACTTCTTCAAATATCCAGTAATCATCGACGGAAGCGAGTTCGAGAAAAAATTTGGCTTCAAACCAAAGATCAGTCTGAACCGTATCTTCAGCCACTATCGAGAAAGAAAATAGCTAGCCACCGGAAACGTCTGATCCCTGGATTACTGTTGGGATTGTGCTATTGGTCGATTCCGATACATTTCGCGTGGGCGGAAACCGTTCACTTAAGTCACGGCGTGACTGTTGGCGACGTGACGGACAGCCAGGCAGTATTGTGGGCTCGAACCGAAGGTCCCGGATTTGTCCATTTTCGACTGAACCAGGAAAACAAAACGGTCCCAACCACTGCCAGCAACGACTTTTCCGCAAAAGCTTTGTTTGAAAAATTAAAGCCAGGAAAAAAGTACCGATACAGGGTGTGGGCCTCAAGTCATCGGGACGCCAAACTCAGCGACACGCCTCAAAAAGGGTTCTTCAAGACCGCCCCAAAGCCAAAAACACCCAGTGCCTTAACGTTTATTTGGAGCGGTGATTTAGGCGGGCAAAATGTATGTAGAGATAAAGAGGTGGGCTATTGGATCTTTGACCATATAGTGAAGGAAAAACAGGATTTCTTTGTTGGCCTGGGAGATATGATTTACGCAGACAATACCTGTGAAGCCACAGGCCTTTTTGGTAATAAGCAGATTCCTGGTGACTTTCCGGTTTCCCAAACCATTGAAGATTTTTGGGGTCATTGGCGCTACAACTTCGCTGACCCCGGACTCAAAAGGCTGTTGAGCCGCACCAGCTACTTTTCTGTTTGGGACGACCACGAAGTCATCAATGACTTTGGACCAGAAACGGCCCATCGAGATGACACCCCTTTGCTGGAGGTGGGCCTGAAAGCATTTTTAGACTACAACCCAATTTCTCCGAAACGAGACAAGCTTTACCAAACGTTACGCTGGGGCGGTCACTTAGAAATGTTTTTCTTAGACACCCGTCGATACAGAGACCATAACCGAGCCACAGACTCACCAAGTAAAACATTGCTTGGTGCTGAGCAGAAACGCTGGTTAATCGACAGTGTGTCCAACAGTGATGCTACTTGGAAGGTTGTCGTCAGCAGCGTACCCATCAGCGTCCCCACAGGGTTTCCCGTGGAAAACGGACGGGATGGTTGGTCCAATTTTGATCAAGAAACAGGCTTCGAGTACGAACTCACCCAACTTCTGGTGAAGTTTCAGGAAGCCGACGTGCGCAATTTGCTATGGATCACTACTGACGTTCACTTTGCCGCTGTCTATGAATATCGGGCCTTAGCTGAGTCAGGGTCCAAACCCTTACGCTTCCACGAAGCGATGGTGGGGCCTTTGAGCGCCGGGATATATCCCACGGATCAGTTTGATACCACGTTCAATCCCTCCCGACTGTTCTTCTACGCACCACCGGAGCAAATCCGAGATTTTGACAACGCAAAACAATGGATGAGCTATGGCAAGGTTCAAATTAATCGGGCGGGTAATTTGCGCCTATCTATCGTCAATGGTCTGGGTAAAACGGTATACACCCACGACCTGAAAGCCGAGAAAAACCATAACTAATTGATTTTATTAGCCTGAGCCGGCTTTGACATAATTGCCGCAATTGACAATCATTCTCATTTGTATTTCAATTAGCCTATGTACGTTTGTATTTGCAATGGCATCACCGACAAACAGATCCGCCGGGCGGTGGAAGACGGTGCTCAGAGCTTGCAAGAACTCAGAGAACAACTGGGCGTTGCGGGCTGCTGTGGGCAATGCGCCAACGAAGCAAGCAGCTTTGTACCTCAACATCAACCTCATATAAAAGCCTACTCTGCCACAACGGCTAACGGCAAGTAATACAAATACAAACGATTTGTATTCTCAGAATCCTTTCTAAAACAATAACTTAGCTTGATCTTCGGCTTATCTGCTGGGTATACTCTCGGACCCTACCCGTTGTTGTGTCTGTTGTTTCTAGGAGTAGCCATGAAGGGCGATGTCAAAGTAATTGAGCATCTTAATCGCATATTGAAAAATGAACTAACCGCGATTAATCAGTATTTTCTCCACTCTCGAATGTTTAGAGACTGGGGCCTAAAGGAACTCGGTGAATACGAATACAAAGAGTCCATTGATGAGATGAAGCACGCTGATGATCTAATTGAGCGCATTTTATTTTTGGAAGGATTGCCCAATCTTCAGGATCTAGGAAAACTCTATATCGGTGAAGACACCAAAGAAATGCTGGAGTGCGATCTTCGCTTGGAAATGGAGGCCATACCGGACCTGCGGGAAGCTATCGCACACTGCGAGAGCGTCAAAGATTATGTGAGCCGAGAATTGCTTGAAGACATCTTAGAGTCGGAAGAAGAACACGTTGATTGGCTCGAAACCCAACTAGAGCTGATCAACAAAGTCGGAATCGAGAATTACCAACAAAGCCAGATGTAAATGGTCATCATTGTGCGCCGTGACGGATCGTGGCAGCGAGTGGCCAGTGATCAGACAAACCCGAAGGCTCGGGCAACTGGAACCTAGCCGGAGTTCCTTCCGACGTGACCTGATAAGGCGAGTCATTCACTAAGCGTACAGACGATCGGTCGAACCACCAACTGTCGTCAGAGGACACACCAAAGTTCCTGCTCAACAAGATCATATCCAAAAACGACCAATTGTCTGCGGGACCATAGTAATGGGTCCCGCGACAATTCAAACAACTTTGATGCGCTACATGCCAGTCACCCTCGACGAAACGGCGGAGCATTTTTTTAGCTTGATCCTCGGTGCTTGTGGTATTGAAATCGCCTGCGGCGAAAGCAAGCCGATCACCGGGTAGACTCTCAAGAAGTTGGTTCAAAGTATTGTAAGCGTCCTCCCGCAGCTCAGTTGGGTGATAAGGTGCGGGGAAGTGAACCGCAAACCCGGTAAGCAAAGTGTTGTCGGGTAAGCTAAAGGTTGCTTTGAGAATCCCTCTCGTGTCAGCTTCTCTTTCTTCGGAGATTTCCCGAAAAACGATGTCATGTAATTCGGCTTCCCCCACCAATGGTAGTTTGGAAAGGAAAGCAACATCGATACCACGGTCATCATTCCCCTCGAGAAGGACAGACGGTAAGTAATTAAGATCCGACAGGTAGTCTTGCCGCAGCCGCTCAAGGACACCCCGGTTTTCTATCTCCTGAAAAACAATGATGTCGGGTCCTTCTTGAATCTGACGAATAGCAGAGGCGATGCGAGATAGTTTCTGCGTGACTATGCGATCATTCCAATCCCAGTAAAGACACTGGTTGCGCCAATGCTCTACCTCAATTTCTTTGCATCGCTTAATGTGCTCTGGATCTGATTTTGTCGACAGCGGCAAGTAGCTGTAGTCGTTTTTGCCCTCATCATGTGTCGTATCAAACAAATTCTCGACGTTAAAAGTCATGATTGATACACGGCTATTCTCAATAGGCACTGTAGTACAACCTGCTATCAAGAAAACCACCATCAAGATCAATCTATACATGTATTTTCCTAACGTGGCTGTACACGCACCAGTGGTGCAGGATGACGTTCCGCTGTGACGAAAATCTCCCCGCTGGTAGCGAAAGCCAACGCCTCGCCGCTATCCATTGGGGGTAACGCAATGACCTTAGGTGCGCGAGTAAATGCTTGCTCCCAGCTAGAGTCCTCTTCGCGGGCAAAGAAATAGGCATTTCTATAGGTTAATACAGCCGCCTGCGTACCGTCATCGGAAATATCCATCGCTGTCGGTTGAGCGCTGTATAGACCCTTTCGGTTTTTGATGCGTTTTAGTTCATCGCTAGGTTGAGGAAGCGGTACTTCCACTAAGCGTCTTGCGACACTCTTTCGCCCCGAAGGACGCAATGGCAGTTCATAGAGAACCGGTAGCACATCTCTTTTGGTCAACAACAAAACTCGCTCATTCTCTACATCTATGGCTATGGACTCGCAGTCCCTGGCACCATCTTCATATTCGTACGGAATACTCCATGCCACTTGGGCTCTAGGTGCCGGTTTTCCAAAGTCAGGCTCCTCCACAATATGTATGCTCGGTGCCTTTCTAACAGCAAAATTGTCCCCGATATCGGCAATCGCAAGATATGGCTTGCCATCAAACCGAAATGATGTGACGTCCTCCCAATCCAGATTACGCAATCCAGGAAAACGAACTTGACCAAGGGTCTTGCCAGTGTGGGAAATTGCAAATAGTCGAGCAGCACCACCACTATCATTGTGTACCCACAACACGCCTGGATGCCGTATCGAGCCTGCCATGCCGCTGGCTTCATCAATCTCGGTGTTCGATATTCGGCCAACAGCGGTAGCCACTCCAAAAGGCGCACAGTTTTCCTGGCATATAGGCATGTCCATTTGCGGCAATACCGTACAACCAGTCACCACTAATATCAGAGCAAGCCCGGACCATTTTTTTATTAGATGCATTACTTGTCGGCCGTTACATGTGAAGTGCTTCAAATATTAGCACTAATGGACTCATGTTTGATGACTACCGGCCGATCATCACTTTGCCACTAGAGTATTTCAAGGAAACGGCGATGACAAAGCAAGAAGGCTTTTCACAATCAGTGTTGGACTCTCTACCCGATCATGTCGCGGTGATCACCAGAGAGGGGATTATTGCTCACGTTAATCGGTCGTGGCAGTTATTCGCCCTGGAAAATGGCGTATCCGATGACTTCAATTGGATCGGCCACAACTATCTATCCAGTTGTGCAAAATCCGACAGAAGCGACGACCACTTAGCCAACAGGGTTCTCGTCGAGATTCGCAAAGTGTTGCGGGGAGAGCGGCATCACTTTCAATGCGAGTATCCCTGTCACTCCCAGACAGAACAGCGATGGTTCGAGATGTTCGTAGCGCCAATGCATGAGCACGAATCGCGCTTTTTCGTTGTATCCCATCGAAACGTCACACAAAGAGTTCGAGCGCTAAGCAAGGCTCAGAGGAGCGCCATGGAGGACTCCCTCACTGGTCTGGCAAACCGTCGCCGCTTTACCATGGAACTTCATCGCGAATGGAGAAGCCGACTTAGAGACGATCAACCCTTGAGTTTGATACTCTGTGATATCGACTACTTCAAGTCTTACAATGATCAATTTGGGCATATGCAGGGCGACGTGCTTATCAAATATTTTGCCGAGATCCTATCCAGAGGCGCGCGAAGGCCTCGAGATATGGTAGCTAGGTTAGGCGGCGATGAATTCGGACTCATACTCGGAAGCACTGATCACCAAGGTGCAGTCCGCGTCGCCCAGAAAATCCACCATACCCTACAGACCACGCCAAGGGAGTTGGGCATCAATCGTACTTTGACGGCTAGTTTTGGCACAGCCACGGCCACAGCGATATGGCCTGGCGAAGTTAGCGACTTAGTGCAGGCAGCAGATGAAGCGATGTATCAGGCTAAGAACTCCGGACGGAACCAAATCGCTAGCGCGACTATGCTAGATCGTCCTCAGTTTCGAAGTTACCCTAGACCCGAGTGCATCGCTCAAACTGACCCACCACCGTGTTGATGAGTGAATGATTTACGGCGGCCGATAACGATTTGTCATAGTGGATCCGGTGAGTAGTTACACAGCCAAACGCTTTGCGTTGGTGCTGAGGAGCACCTGGTTATGGTAGTGCTGATAAATCGCTAGGTGATCCGC
>JBCCFQ010000110.1:0-8532 GCA_039029655.1 Pseudomonadota bacterium
CCGACAACGCGGCTTCTCCGGTTTTGACCCACTCAAGCATGTCTTTCACGCCGAAGTTTTTTTCCTCTACCTTATAGCCCAGATCCTTGGCTATTGTCAGAACGGAGTCTCGCGTAACGCCGTGCAAAAAAGACTCGTCGAGGGGTTTGGTCAATATCGCATCATCCCTAATCAACAGGAAATTCGCCGCGCCGGTTTCTTGCACATCACCCTCTGGGCAGAACAAGACCTGATCCGCGTTGTAGTCTCTTTTTGCGTTTTGGATGGGTCCCATGGCCGCCGCGTAGTTGCCACCAGTTTTCGCAAAGCCTAACTGGGGAGTAGAGCGCGGTTGGGTGTCATTAACCAAAATTCTCAAGGACACGTCTTTACCGCCAAAATAGTCACCCACGGGACTGGTGATGACAAATAGGCTGATGTCTCCAGGGGGGGCTGCGGCGCTGCCAATATTCGCGGTGGTACCGAGCATGGTCGGGCGAATATAAAGAGACCCCGGTGTGACGGGGATTTCGTCAGCACTGTTGACCGCATTCACGATTAGTTCTGTCAACAATTCTTCGCTGGGGGTGGGCATGGCCAGTGCGGTTGCGCTGGCAATCATGCGCTTTACATGTCGATCCAGTCGGAAGATTCGGACATCCCCGTTTTCTTGTTTGTGGGCCTTTAGTCCTTCGAAACACGTGCTAGCGTAGTGCAACACGTGGGCTGCAGGGGATAGAGTTAACTCTCCATACGGTACCGTTCGAGGCTCGCTCCATTGCCCGTGAGCGTATTGCGCTATGGTCATTTGGCTAGAGAAAACGGTGCCGAATACTGAGGTGGATTTGGTGGTCATGGGGGTCCAATAAGAATTTTTCTTGGGATTATCGCTTTTTATACTTGGGTTCATCAATACACAGGTACCAAACTGAAGCACCTGGCCAGTTCCGTCCAGTGATTTAACATATGCATCACCTGAAGTCAGCTTACCCTTCCAGACGGGGGAAGAGGGTCAGTTTGGTCACTTTGTGACGTGGTTGGGCATCGCCTGTTGCAGGCTCTAGGTCACACGCCACCTAGCTCGTTGATTCATATAGCCCGCCCTTAGGTACACCGGTATTGGCACGGTCGTTGCAACCCAAGTTGGCAGGAGCAACCACGGGTAGGGGTCATGACGAGGACGTTAAAATACGCATCGCTGAAGTACCACCAGGCTAGGGATCATTTGCAGCAGTCGGGTACTATTCACGAACGATTGGTAAAAGCCATCTCCGTAGCCGCACAGGTCAGGCCTAGGGAGCTTCCGGACACGTTTCAGTCAGAGGTTTCGGTACTCATTAAGGTAGTAGGCAGCGAGACCTGGCGTATGGCACAGGCAGGTGAACACATTGAGACAAGAGTTCGGACGATGAATCTAGTGCAGTGTCAGATGTGTTCCAGGACTCTGCTTCGTTTGGGTGATCACATCGATCAAGAGTGCTCCAAAGAGCTTGTAGACTAGCTATCCAACTGATTCTTGAGTGCGTCGTCTAGAGCGTTACCCACCGTCCGGTTCAGTACACCAGTCACTGTGCGTGACAAAATACGGTTCACGGCATCCAGCAAATCAGGATTTAGACTGTTTTCTGGGATTCCTTCCTTAAGCAACAAATCCCGAATTGTGTTTTGGCCATCGTCGCTGGTTTCGGCTAAAAAACTCGCCTCCGCCTGAATGGGCTCCGCATCAACAAAGTCGGTGTTCAGAAGCCCATCGAGAGCTTCTTGCGCCTCCTCAGAAATGACGATGGAATCACTGTAGTCGTGGTTTTCTTGATTGCTGTCGAACTTGGGACATGATTCAGGTAGGTCGGGATAAACGTTCACTCGAATGGAGAACATCCCCATATACAAGACGTCGCCATCCTTGAGCCGGATGGTTCCACGTCTTCGACGTTCCATTTGCGGATCGTTAACAAATGTGCCGTTGGTGCTGGTGTCTCTTACGTAGTATTCGCCACGTTTGTAGGTTACCAACGCGTGCTTGCTGGAAATGAATTTGTCTTCCAGCACCCAGTCATTATTGTCGGAGCGTCCGATGGTGCCGCCAGTCTTGCCAAACACATAAGACATAGCAGGACCCAAGCCATTTGCTTTTTCGCCAAATACTTCCAGTGATAACGCCATAGTCCTAAACGCCAAACTTTTCTCTAGATGGTTTATAACAGCAAGAATCGTGCCGTTTAGGTAACAAGCCTAAGATTTTCATGCTGTTACGGCAGATTAGATTATGTGAATTGCTTAGGAGTGTTAATAAATCCGACAGTGACGTCGGACTTTTGAGAATCAGTTCTCACATTCGGTGTAAAGAAAACCTACAGTGACCTACTTGCCTGTATTGTCGAGAATTCCACCCCATTTGTCGCGGTGGGCATTTTCCGCGGCTTGACGCACGCTTCTGTGACGAGAAGACAACATAAGAGAGTCTGGCGAGCAAACATGGGCGCGTATCAGGCCTAAGTCCACCGCCGCGTCGAATAGACTGGGATACCATGACTGCCAATTTGGCAGGAGTTTTTCGACTTCTTCGCGTAACACCATGACTCGACGTTACCGCGATTTCACGACAAATGAAAGTAACCTATAGGGTTTTTACCCGGGTTATTTGATGGGCTTCACAAATTTCATAGTCATACGGTCGCTCTCCCCAATCTCCGCATATTTTTCCCTATCCTTGTCTCCAAGTTCGAAACTTGGCGGAAGAGTCCAGACGCCCTCTGGGTGGTCTCTTGTATCTTTTGGATTAGCATTGGTTTCACTTTTTGCGACAAGTTTGAACCCCGCGGCACTGGCAAGTGATAAGACTTTTGCTTCCGAAACATACCCATACGATGGGTCGAAATCTTCGGTAATGGCCCGATGTTGGACTATGCCTAAGATTCCCCCTGGTTTCAGCATATTGAACATTGCTTTAAATACAATTTCTTCGGCTCCATCCTCCAGGTAGTTGTGGAGGTTTCGAAATGTGACCACCATGTCTGCGGTTCCTGGAGGCGATCCTTCCAGTTTACTGGGTGGGTTAAAGGTAGTAACGACGACACCATCATAGAGACTTGGATTGTCGGCGAGTTTCTTGTCGAACGCTTTGGCGTTGCGTTCAAAGTAGCCACCGGCGCTTGTGTCATAAGACGCCGCGTACAATTTTCCCGACTCTCGTAAATACGGTGCGAGAATTTCTGTGTACCAACCGGCGCCACCGGGACTAATTTCTACCACCGTCATGTCTTTTTTAAGTCCAAAGAAGACCAGAGTCTCCGTTGGATTCCTAAATTGGTTTCGCGCAATGTGCGCCTGACTGCGGTGACTGGCTGTGGCGAGCTCACTGAGTTCAGAGATGGCCTGATCAGCAGTACCGGCGTGCAGTAGGCAGGTGCAAATAGCGTAAGCCGCGAATGTTGTTAGTAGTGGTCGCATGAGCCTTTCTCCATGATACTTACTCAGGGTATGTGAGGTTGAGCCAAATAGTCTCGTGACTGCATCTCGATTAGCCTACTCTCTGTTCTCTGAAATTCAAACTGCAATTTTTTTCCGCCGTAGATGAGGTTGAGAGAGGTTTCTGCAGATACGATCAATTTTACATTGTGATCGTATAGCTCATCTACTAGCGCAATAAATCGACGAGCCTCGTTTTCATGCTCGATGGTGAATCTCGGAACACTATCAACGATCACTGTGTGAAAACAACGAGCAATCTCTATGTAGTCTGCGGCACTTCTAGGTCCGCCACAGATACTATCAAAGTTGAACCAAACGATGCCATCGCCACGTTTATGGGCGGTTATGATTCTGTGATTGATTTCTAACTCGCTGGAACGCGTAATCTCAGCTTCGGGGTTGATCTCACAAAAATAGCGTTCAAGGTTTTGGTTTGCTACTTCATCCAAGGGTGAGTGAAAAAATTCGACTTGTTCCAAGACTCGCAATCGATAGTCCGAATCGCCGTCCAGCTTATAGATGGTGTTATTCAATTTCAGTTGTTCAATCGCGGGTAGGAAACGCTCTCTTTGTAACCCGTTCTTGTACAAATCATCCGGTGGAACATTTGATGTGGCAACTAATGTGACGCCTCTGGCGAACAATTCCGTGAAGAGATTACCCAATACCATGGCATCAGCAATATCGGATACAAAGAATTCGTCAAAACAAATGAGTCTCGCTTGGTCTCGCATCTTATCAGCGACCAGTGCCAGAGGATTTTGTTCGTTTTTCAGCCTTTGTAGTTCATCATGTACGTCGTACATGAAGCGGTGGAAGTGGCGCCGGTGTTTTCTTTGAATATTGACTGCGTCGAAAAAGATGTCCATGAGGAAAGTCTTGCCTCTACCGACGCCGCCCCAAATGTACAGGCCTTTCACGGATTCTTGCTTACCTAGAAGTCGGGTAAGGTTTTGAATGAATGATTTGGGACTTTCTTGTTCTTGCAGTTTTTGTCCCAGCGCATCAAGCAAGGCAATCAGTGGCTTCTGGGCGTCGTCAAAAGTAATGGACTGTCGGGCCGCTTCTTCTTCAAAACGTTGTCGAATAGTACTCATGTTGTAAGGCGGTCGCGGCCGAGCTGAGAGCGGAATGGGCTTTCCACGTGCTCAGAGTGTAGGTGTCCGGTGGTGCTAATCCTGCTTCCACACGTATCACAATTTGTGGATAATGTGGATGGATCGTCGAGCTTCAATGTTCAAGAGGCCATGTAATTTAGGGTTTTCGGATAATAACAGCTATGTGGGGCCTGACAAGAATGTGGCGCAATAAGAATTATTCGCGGTCCATCGAAAACCGTTCAACACAACAACACGAAGATTAGGAGTAGGCATGCCTGGGTTCGATAAAGTGGTCTCCAGTTATTCTGAAGCCCTTGATGGATTAGTAGATGGAATGACTGTAATTGCCGGTGGTTTTGGTCTTTGCGGTATCCCGGAGGGTTGTATTGCTGAGATTAAGCGTCGTGGCACTTCATCGCTCACTGTAATTTCAAATAATTGTGGTGTGGATGGGTTCGGTCTGGGTCTATTACTAGAAGATCGTCAAATCAAAAAAATGGTTTCATCATACGTGGGTGAGAATGCGTTGTTTGAGCAACAGTTGCTGGCTGGAGAACTAGAAGTGGAATTAACACCGCAAGGCACTTTGGCCGAAAAGATGCGGGCCGGTGGGGCTGGCGTTCCGGCTTTTTACACCGCGACCGGATTTGGTACGCCAGTGGGCGAGGGTAAGGAGGTTCGAGAATTCAATGGTCGCTGTTACATACTTGAGGAGTCCGTCGTCGGCGACTTCGCCATTGTTAAGGGCTGGAAGGCGGATCGCTTCGGGAATGTTGTCTATCGACACACAGCCCAAAACTTTAACCCAATGGCCGCGACCGCCGGCAAAGTAACGGTGGTCGAAGTGGAGGAGATTGTGGAGCCTGGAGAACTGGACCCGGCCATGATTCATACCCCTGGTATTTACGTCAATAGATTGATTAAGGGCACTTTCGAAAAACGCATTGAGCAAAGAACCCTACGCGAGGTATAGACAAGTGGCGTTATCAAGAGAACAGTTAGCGATGCGTGTGGCTCGTGAACTTCAAGACGGCTATTACGTAAATCTGGGTATTGGGATTCCCACCCTGGTGGCCAATTACATACCAGAGGGCATGAATGTCATGCTCCAATCGGAAAATGGCTTACTTGGTATGGGGCCGTTTCCAACGGAAGCACAGCTGGATGCCGACATGATAAACGCGGGTAAGCAAACCGTAACCGCGATCACCGGTGCGTCCATTTTTTCCTCAGCAGAATCGTTCGCTATGATTCGAGGTGGCCATGTAGACCTAACGGTACTTGGAGCCTTTGAAGTCGACGTAGAGGGCAACATAGCATCCTGGATGATTCCAGGTAAGTTAGTGAAAGGTATGGGCGGCGCCATGGACTTAGTTGCTGGGGCCGACAACATCATCGTTACGATGACTCACGCCAGTAAGCACGGCGACTCAAAACTATTACCAAAATGCACCTTGCCCCTTACCGGTGCCGGATGCATTAGGAAAGTCGTGACCGACTTAGCCTACGTCGAGATTTCCGACGGCAAGTTTTGGCTCAGGGAGCGAGCGCCAGGTGTGACGGTTGATGAAATTGTGGCTAAGACTGCCGGCGAAATTGTTGTGCCGGACGTAGTACCCGAAATCGAATTTTGATTAACTAGAGAATTTACGAGGCCAGACTGATGGAAAGAGAATCCATGGAGTTTGATGTTGTTATTGTCGGCGGAGGACCTTCAGGTCTGGCTGCTGCTTGTAAGCTTCGTCAGATGGCGCAGGAAAAGGGCGAAGACATCAGTGTCTGTCTTGTTGAGAAAGGTTCGGAGATCGGCGCGCACATACTGTCGGGAGCGGTTCTGGAGCCCACAGCGCTGGATGAACTCTTTCCAAATTGGCGAGAAATGGAAACACCCATCAAGACTGAGGTAACCGGCGACGATTTTCACTTTATGCGTAGCGCATCCGGTGGTCTAAAGGTGCCTAATCTGTTTATCCCAAAGCCCATGCAAAATCATGGAAACTACATAGTCAGCATGGGCCAGGTTTGTCGTTGGCTTGGTGAGCAGGCGGAAGCTTTGGAGGTCAATGTCTTTCCGGGTTTCGCAGCTTCTGAGGTTTTATTTGACGAGCAGGGGCGTGTTGCTGGCGTGGCAACCGGTGACATGGGTCGAGATCGTGCGGGTAATAAAAAGCCGATGTTCGAGCCTGGCTATGAGTTGATGGGTAAGTACACCATTTTTGCCGAGGGTTGTCGGGGCAGTCTTGGCAAACAATTGATGGATCGCTTTGATTTGAGAAAGGACTCCGACCCCCAACATTATGGTATTGGTTTAAAAGAAGTGTGGTCTGTGGATCCGGAAAAACACACTCCGGGTCGTGTTGTTCATACCTTTGGGTGGCCAATGGACAACCGCACGGAGGGTGGCGGCTTTTTGTATCACGCTGAAAACAATGAAGTGTATTTAGGCTTCATTATCGCTCTTAACTATAAAAACCCTCATCTAAGTCCCTTTGATGAATTTCAGCGTTGGAAGCATCACCCAGTGATTTCTAAAACGCTTGAGGGTGGTAAGCGAGTTTCCTATGGTGCTCGTGCGGTGAACAAGGGGGGATTTCAGTCGTTGCCAAAATTGGTGTTTCCGGGCGGGTTGCTAGTGGGTTGTGAGGCAGGTTTCTTGAATGGTGCGAAGATCAAGGGGAATCACACGGCCATGAAAACCGGCATGTTGGCCGCCGAAACGGTAGCCGACGCTTTGTTCTCCGGTGCACAAGGTCATGATGAACTGACAGACTATCCCGCTAAAGTCGAGCAGTCTTGGGTGCACGACGAATTGTACCGAACCAGAAATTTTGGACCGGCGCTACATAGGTTTGGAACATTTTTTGGGTCTGCGTTTACCTGGATAGATCAAAACCTATTTCGAGGTAAGTTGCCCTTTACCATGCGGAATAAGCACGCTGACCACGAAAGCTTGGTAAAGGCGAGCAGTGCCAAGAAAATAGAGTATCCGAAACCCGACGGCAAAATCAGTTTCGATAAGCTTTCTTCGGTGTTCTTGTCCAGTACCAATCACGAGGAAGATCAACCCTGCCATTTGCAATTGGCGAATCCCGGAACACCCATCGAATTCAACCTACCAAATTTTGATGAACCCGCACAACGCTATTGTCCTGCAGGAGTTTATGAAGTCGTGGATGACTCAGGTACACCGCGCTTTCAGATCAATGCGCAAAACTGTGTTCACTGTAAGACCTGTGACATCAAAGATCCCACGCAGAATATCAATTGGGTGGTGCCAGAAGGGGGCGGGGGACCGAATTATTCGAATATGTGACTACCCGAAGGGTAGTCATCCTGGCGGATGCCAGGATCCAGTCTTATTGTGCCGCGAAGCGGCTCCATTGGATTGTGTCTCGCTAGTTGCAAGTAACAAGTTCCAAGTTACAAGAGACAGAACCTAGCATCCTCGCCGGGTAGGCAACACCTAGGGTGTTCATAGATCAGCGGACCTATGTCACTGTCTCTTCAAACTTGCTACTGAAAACTAGGAACTTGGTTGCGCCGCTTCGCGGCAAAGTACTACTGGATCCTGGCCTTCGCCAGGATGACGTTGATCCGATACCTCAACACTCCACCTTCCCAGCATCCGGATTCGGAAACAGATCACTCTCATCTTCCCCGTCCCGGGGCTTCAGACAGGCAAAGTCTTTTTCAATAAGAATTTGTTTCGCCAATCTTCTCTTCGATCAGATCTGCGGCTTTTGGTAGTTTCATCTCTCGTAGACGCTGAGTAACGGCAGATGCTTTTTCGAGTGCTGCACCTTTGCTTTCCTGGGCATAGATCGCTTTAAGCATTTTGGCAACCTCCTGGGTCTTATTTCGTGGCACACGGCTGGCCACATTGCGATGGAAGTGCACCATACATCGCTGCCAGTCAGCTTTTGGGAAATACTCACCGGCAGATTCGTACAGCCCCATGCAGGCGTCTGAAATTATCAGCTTC